>DATLHD010000182.1:0-2392 GCA_035540075.1 Gemmatimonadales bacterium | reverse complement strand
GAATGTCCAGGAATCAGGACAAGGCTCCGGCACGCCGATTGCCTCCGCCCAATTCTCCGCCCGATCACGGAGCTGGAGGGATCGGAGGTAAAGCTTGGTGGAAACTGCAGATGAGCCGTTCTTTACGGTCATAGAAGGTGTGTACCATGTACTCGATGACTGTCCTGTAGGCCGGCGGATCCCTCCCGAGCTCCGCCAGGTCGGCACGGGCGGTCGAGAGCTGTGCCCGGCCTGCGCCGCCCGCCAGGAAGGGCGGCGGCGCCTCGAACCGCGCTTGTAGCCCCGGCCCCGGTCGGACTATCCTCCTGCACAAATGGATTGGAGAGGCCATGCGCCCCTGCACGTATGCGCTCGTCCTCGGCGCCCTTGCCGCCGGGCTGACCGCGTGCGGCGATTCGACGGACCCCGATGCGGATCCGCTGCCCGACAACGCCGCCACCGCCGTCGGGCTCACGGTTCGGGACAACGTGGAAGCCTCCATCGACGCCTTCTACCCGGCCCGGCTGTTCCAGCCCCTCAGCACCGGGGCGGCCCAGGCTCCCTGCGTCACCGCCTCCTCCCCGGCCGACACCGACGGCGACGGCGTGCCCAACGATGCCAGCTACACCTTTACCGCGCCGCCCTGCCGCTTCGCCGACGTGCGCGGCTTCAACCTCGATGTGGTCGGCCAGCTCCGCGTGGTGGACCCCGCGCCCGAGACTGCGGGCTTCGGCGCGGTGGTGGACTTCACCAACTTCCGCTTCAGCCTGACCACGGACGATCCCGATAAGAACTACTCCGTCACCCGGAACGGGCGGGTGACGCTCACCGGCTCCGCCGCCGGCCTGGAGCTGAGCAGCGAGATGCAGATCCTCCGCACATTCAGCGGCCTCTCCGACGCGGCGGTGGAGCACGTGTGGATCATCGGCTTCGAGCCCGAGACCACGCTCCAGATCAACCAGCCGCTCCCCAACGGCTCCTTCACCATCGCCGGCACGGTCAACTGGTCCCGGGGCGATGAGACGTTCGAGCTTACCCTCACCACCCTGACGCCCCTCCACTACAACGCCGCCTGCGACGCCACGGGCCAGCGCTTCGACGCCGGCGAGCTCGCCGTCTCCGGCACCTTCGGCGAGACGCCGGGCACGCTGCACATCGGGTGGGGCGGGTGTGGGGACGATCCGAACATCGAGTTCGTGGCCGAGGCCTAGCGCGTGTCCGCGCCGGACGACCTGTTCGCCGGCGGAGGTGAGCTCGGTGAGCTGATGGGCCGCCGGGACTGGTCCGCCACGCCCCTCGGCCCGGTGGAAGGCTGGCCCCGCGCGCTCCGCACCTGCGTCCGCATCATGCTCACCTCCCGCCAGCCGATGTTCATCTGGTGGGGCGACGAGCTGATCAATCTCTACAACGACGCCTACCGCACCATCGTCGGCGGGAAGCACCCGGTCGCCCTGGGACAGCCCGCGTCGGTCGTGTGGCGGGAGATCTGGGACTCGGTGGGCCCCCGCGCCGCCTCCGCGATGCAGCAGAACGAGGGGACCTACGACGAGGCCCTCCTCCTCATCATGCACCGATACGGCTACCCCGAGGAGACCTACTACACCTTCTCCTACAGCCCGGTGCCCAACGACGAGGGCGGCACCGGCGGGATCCTCTGCGCCAACACCGACGATACCCAGCGCATCATCGGCGAGCGCCGGCTCGCGCTCCTGCGCGAGCTCGCGGCCGGGGCGGGCGAGGCGCGCACCGTGCGTGACGCCTGCGCCCTCAGCGCCCGGGCGCTCGCCACCGGCTCCCGCGACCTCCCCTTCGCGCTCCTCTACCTGCACGAGCCCGAGCGCAACCGGATGGTGCTGGCGGGGGCCGCCGGGCTACCGCCCGGTCATCCCGCCGCACCGCCGGCGGTGGAGCTCGACGCCATCGCGCCGTGGCCGCTGGGCGACGTGCTCCGTACCGGAGCGCTGCAGGAGATCACCGATTTCTCCCAGGTGGGCACCCTCCCCGCCGGCGCCTGGGACCGTCCTCCGTCGCGAGCCGTCGCCCTCCCGCTCTCACCCTCCGGCGAGTCCGGCCGCGCTGGCGTGTTCGTCGCCGGGCTCAATCCCTACCGGCTGTTCGACGACGACTACCGCGGGTTCCTGGCGCTGGTCGCCGCGCAGATCGCAGGGGCGATGGTCAACGCCCAGGCCTACGAGGACGAGCGCGAGCGCGCCGAGGCGCTGGCCGAGCTGGACCGGGCGAAGACCGCGTTCTTCTCCAACGTGAGCCACGAGTTCCGCACCCCGCTCACCCTCCTGCTCGGCCCGTTGGAGGAGGTTCTCGTCCGCTGGGATCCGGGCGCGGCGCCGGGCGAGCGCGCGCTGATACACACCGCGCACCGGAACGGTCTCCGGCTGCTCAAGCTGGTGAATAC
>DATLHD010000181.1:0-4023 GCA_035540075.1 Gemmatimonadales bacterium | reverse complement strand
CGGCGCGATCTTCGCGATCCGGCAGTACTACAGCACCTCGAACGGCCGGCGGCAGATCGACGGCATGCTGCTCCGGGCACCGGTCCTTGGCGACATGCTCCGGAAGTCGGCGGTGTCGCGCTTCACCCGGACGCTGGGCACCCTGGTGAGCTCGGGCGTGTCGATCCTCGACGGCCTGGAGATCACGGCAAAGACCGCGGGGAACAGCGTCATCCACGACGCGGTGATGGAGTCCCGTCAGTCCATCGCCGGCGGTGAGACCATCGCCGCGCCGCTGGAGAAGTCGAAGGTGTTCCCGCCGATGGTGATCAGCATGATCGCGGTGGGTGAGCAGACCGGCGGTCTAGACGAGATGCTCACCAAGATCGCGGACTTCTACGACGAAGAGGTCGATGTCGCGGTGAGCGCGCTCCTTTCACTCATGGAGCCGGCGATGATTGTGGTGCTGGGCGTGATCGTGGGCGGCATGGTCATCGCGATGTACCTGCCGATCTTCGACATGATGAACGCGGTGCAGTAAGGCGGACGGCAGGTTCTAGCCGCTCGCGCCCTCGGTGACCGGAGGTGAAACCGGTCGCCGGGGGCGCAGTGTTTTGGGTGAAACGCCCCGTGGGACAGGGCGAGGCCCCGGGCGCGGTACGTATATTGCTCGACTGGGCCCTCCGTAGCACCCCGTCGCTCCGTGGAGAGGCCCATGCTCCCGACCCTGTTCCTGCCCGACACCCTCGACGCCGCCCTCCGCCTCGGCACTGCCGTCGCGATCGGGGGAGTCGTTGGGCTGGACCGCGGCCTCCGCCAGAAGCCCGCCGGATTCCGCACTCACGCGCTCGTCTCCCTCGGCGCTGCGCTCATGACCTACACCGGCATCGAGATGGCCCCGAACGATCCGGGTGCGGTCACCCGCGTGCTTCAGGGGGTTATCACCGGCGTCGGCTTTCTCGGGGGCGGGGTCATCCTGCGCGACACCACGGACCAGCGCGTCCGTGGGCTCACGACCGCCGCCTCCATCTGGATCGTGGCGGGGCTCGGGATGGCCTGCGGGGCGGGACATTGGCGCACCGCGCTCGTGGCATCGGCCCTCACGCTGCTCGTGCTGGTCGCCGGCCATCGCATTGAGCAGCTGGTCGCCGCGCCGTTCCACGAAGCAGAGCCGGGAGCGCTGGAGCAGTCCGCCCATCCGGGGCCCGGACCGGTCGCCTCGCGGCGCTGGGGGGCTCGGCGGCCGCGAGTGTCCTGAGCACGCTCGGCCCTACCGGTCGACGTCCAGTCGCCCCGTCTCGCGTCCCTGCGCCAGCATCCGCTCCGTGAAGTCCAACCGCTCCTGCGCCTCCACCAGCTCGCGCCGGATCTGACCCACCTCGAGCTCCAGCGTCTCTAGCCGCTCAGGATCCCCAGCCACGGCCATCGGCTGACGAAGACGCTGCGCCCAAGACCAGAACGCCAGTCCCAGCACCGCGTGAATCCCTGCGTGCCACGGCTCGGTCGCGCCGGCCGCGAACCCGACCCCGACCAGGTTCAGTGCGCTGAGCGCGAGGGCTATCGGGTGCCAGATAGCGGGTTTGAAGGTCATAGGCGCTCCTTGAGGAGGACGACGGCAGGCCCACCCTAACGCGCCCGGGTCACCCCGAGTTTCAGCCTGGAACCTCTGCCTTACTGGCCCAGGTACTCCGCGATCCCGGACATCAGCAGCTCCACCGCCACGATCACCAGCAGCATCCCCATCAGCCGCTCCATCGCGGTGAGCCCCCGCTCTCCCAGCACCTTCCGCAGGTTTCCCGCGAAGTAGAGGATCACGGCCGAGGCGAGCCACGCCAGCACGACCGCGCCCAGCCACACCGGCCAGCGCTCCGGCTCACGGGTCACCAGCAGCAGCTCGGTCGCCAGCGCCGACGGCCCCGCGGTGTACGGCACGGCGAGCGGCACCACGAACGGCTCTCCCTCCACCTCCTCGCGCAGCGAGCGCTCGTGGGTGGGGAAGATCATGCGCAGGGCGATGAGCAAGAGGACGATCCCGCCGCCCGTCGTCAGGGCCGCCGGCGAGACGCGCAGCAGCCCCAGCAGATACTGCCCCACGAACAGGAACAGGACGAGGATGGCGAGCGCGATGCAGAGCTCGCGCACGATCACGGCGCGGTAGCGCGAGGGATCCACTGGGCGCAGGGCCGAGAGGAACAGCGGCACGTTCCCGAGCGGATCCATGACGAAGAACAGCAGCGTGGCGGCCGAGAGCAGGGTCATGCTTCGGGCGAGCGGCCCTAGGTCTTGCCGGCGCCCAGTTGCTGCATCATCACCGGAACCTCGAGGTACACCCGTCCGCGGACGATCCGGCCGTCCTGGAGATCGTACACCACGCAGAGCGGCACCCGGACCTGGCGACCGGTGGCCTCGATGCCGGCAAACGTCCCGATATGCTTCCCCACGAAGTCGCCCTCGAGCACGGCGTTGTTCTCGGTGTAGATCCGGTTCCGGGTCTCCGCCTTCGCCTCGAAGGCCTCGTGATAGACGTAACGCAGCATCCGCTTGACTCCCTCGACGCCCCGATGCTCGTCACCGGTGGCCATCGTGGTGAAGACGACGTCGTCGGCCATCATGCTGAGATCGGTATGGGCCGAATTCAGGTACCGCTCTACCGCGTCGCGGGTGCGCTGCACGCTCATACGTTTCTCCTGGGCGAGTCGGGGATGCCGGTCGGGAACTGGTAATGGAGCAGGTCGTCAAGTATGGCGCACGAGGAGCCGGCCATCCAGATCCTGGCACCCGCGACCAAGCGTCTTCAGCGCTCCGGTGGCGCGAGCGTACGGATCCTGACGTTCCGGTAGGCGACCCGGTCGCCGTGATCCTGGAGGGCGATGTGCCCTGTAGCGGCACGCCCGTACCCCGGCCAGTTTCGGAACTTGCTGGCGGCGACTCTCGCCTTCCAATCGGTGCTGCCGAACTGGTAGGCTGCGACCTCGACGCCGTTGAGCCAATGCTCGACCTGGCTGCCATGGACGACGATTCGCACCGCATTCCACTCGCCGGCCGGCTTCACCGCTCCCGCTGGCGCGGGATACAGGCCGTAGACGGAACCCGCCGACGTCAGCCGCGAGCCTCCGTCGGGATGCCGCGCGTCGTCCAGCACCTGCATCTCGGGCCCGGTCTGGTACGTCTCCGCGGCCTCCTCGGTCACGCGATACATGATCCCGCTGTTGCCGCCTTCGGCGACCATCCATTCGAGCTCCAGCTCGAAATCGCCGAATACCTCGCGGGTGATCAGGTCACCCGCCTGTCCCACGCGAGTGAGCGCGCCGTCCACGACCTGCCATCCCCCCGGCACCCGGTCCCGCCTGTACCCACGCCAGGCGACGAGCGATCGGCCATCGAAGAGAGCGCGCCACTCACCGTGCTTTGAGGTAGGTGTCATCGGCAGCGAGGGTGGCTGCGGTGTGGGCTCGCGAGAACACCCGGCCATGAGTGCGAGCAGCGCGGCCCGTGCGCAGCGCTGCGCGGAGTGCTGCCGCCGGATGGCCCAGGCGGCATGAGCCAGGCTCAGGCGTAGCGCTTCCGCGCTCGCTCCCGCGCCTTCCTAACCTCTTCCTCCCGGTTCCGGGGGGCCGCCCGCGTCTCGAACGAATCGAGCAGTCGCCGAGCCGTGGCGGTCACCTCGTCCACCGCCTGATGAAAGGCCGCCTCGTTGACGTGCGACGGGTGCGTGCTCCCGCAAAGCTTCCGGACGAACTGCAGCGCCGAGGCCCGGATCTCCTCGTCCGTCGCGGGGGGCTCGAAGTTCGATAGGGTTTTGATGTTCCGGCACATCGCGGTCTCCTCTAGTCGCTGGGCTGACCGGAAATTAACCCTTGCCGGCTCGACCCGTGGAGCTGGCCGTAGCCGAGTAGAGCTTCTTCGGGCTTCCCTCGACCGGCGGTGGCGTCTATCGTACCGCTCTCACGAGACCCGCCTGAGGATTCATGCTGCAACCCGACGCCCTTCCCAGGCTCCACGCCGCGCTCGACGCCGCGAGCGAGAAGGTAGACGGCTGGCTGC
>DATLHD010000180.1:0-6422 GCA_035540075.1 Gemmatimonadales bacterium | reverse complement strand
CAGCACTCCCGCGGCCGTCACCTCGGCGCCGGCACCCGGACCGCGGATCACCAGGGGGTTCGCCTTGTAGCGCGCGGTGGTGAAGACCAGCTGGTTGTCGGATCCCTTGAGCGACGCGAGTGGGCTCGAGAGGGGCACCGCGCGCAGGCCGACGGCGATCTTTGTCGGGGTCACTGTGGCGACGTAACGGAGCGCGTTCCCTTGCGCGCGGGCCGTGTCGACCCGCCGCTTCCACGTCGCGTCCAGCTCCCCCAGCCGCTTCAGGAAAGCGCGGAGGGGAAGTGTGCGGGCCCACTTGGGAACGAGGGACTCGACCCCCGCCCGGTTCAGCTCGCCCCGATAGCCGAGCAGCCGCGCGAGGATGAGCGCCTTCCGCCCCACGTCCATCCCGGAGAGGTCCTCACGCGGGTCGGGCTCGGTGAAGCCCAGCCGCATGGCAGCTCGAACGGCCCGGTGAAACGGCACGCCCTCGCCGACCTCGGTCAGCACGTAGCCCAACGTCCCCGACAAAAGTCCCTCGATCCGCTCCACCCGGTCGCCCGACTCGGTGAGCTTGTGATAGGTGTCGATGATCGGGAGCCCGGCGCCGACGGTGGCCTCGTGCAGGATCCGGCGGCCACGCGCACGAGCGGTCTGCCAGAGCGATTCGCTGGCGAGCCGACGGCCCGCGAGCGGCATCTTGTTGGCGAGCACCAGGTCCATGCCGTGAGTGAGCGCCGCCTCCAGCGCCGCGCTGGTGTCGTCGGCGGTGAGGTCCACGAGGACCGGCCGGGTGAGGGCGTAGCCCGCGATGTGGGCGATCGCCTCCTCCGCCGTTCCGCGGCGGCCCCGAGCCGCCTCGGCGAGGCCCCGGCCCTTCTTCTTATCCGCGGCGAGGGTGGCGAGCCGCCGCGGGGGGATTCCCTGTGGCTCGAAGACGAATCCGCTCCGGTCGATGACCGCGGCCACACGGAGCGAGAGCGCCGGCCGGCGCACCCGGCCGATCAGCTGCGCCAGCGTGCGCCCGATCTGGCCGAAGCCGAGCAGGACGATCTCCATCCGCTCGGGCTGGATCACGGAGCCGCCGGCGATCCGGGAAAGCTGGAAGGCCGCGTGCACCCGGCGCTGCGCCTCGGCCGCCTCCGCCGCCTCGACCACGACCGAGATGTTGAGCTCGGAGGAGCCTTGGGCGATGGCCACGACGTTGATACCGCCGGCCGCCAGCGCGGAGAACACGCCGGCGGCAATGCCCGGCGTCCCATGCATGCCGAGGCCGACCACCGCGATCGTCGCCATGCCGGGACTCACCTCGACGCCATCGATCTCCCCGCGTGCGATCTCACCGCGGAACTCGCGCTCCAGCGCGACCCGAGCGTCGTCCGCTAACGGCTCCGGGACGCTGAAGCAGATCGAGTGCTCCGAGGACGCCTGGGAGATGAGTGAGACCGAGATCCGCCGGCCGTGAAGGGAGGCGAAGGTGCGGGCGGCGATACCCGGCACGCCCAGCATCCCGTTGCCGGTGACGGTGACGAGCGCCTGCCCTCCGGCGGCTGTGAGCGCTTTCACCGGCTTCCGCCCCGCGCCCACCCGTTCGGAGACTTCGGTACCGCCGGAATCGGGATCGGCGAAGGGGCGGACGAACACCGGGATCCGGCGCCCCGTCACCGGGATCAGCGCACGCGGGTGGAGGACCTTGGCGCCATAGTAGGCGAGCTCCGCCGCCTCGCGGGCGTGGAGCTCGGGGATCACTCGGGCATCCGGGACCACGCGTGGATCGGCGGTCAGGAGGCCGGGCACGTCCTTCCAGAGCGAGACCCGCGCCGCGCCGAGCCCCCGGGCGAGGAGCGTGGCGGTGAGATCGGAGCCGCCGCGACCCAGGGTGGCGACCTCGCCCTCGGGCGTGGCGCCAATGAAGCCCGGCACGACCGGTACCACGCCGCGGCCGAGCAGGGGCGAGAGGATTCGCTGGACGGCGCGGTCGGTGCGGGCGTAGTCCGGGGCCGCCTGGCCGAAATGGGCGTCGGTGTGCACCAGGTCCATCGCGTCCACGAAGCGGGCGCGGGTGCCCCCGGCCTCCAGCGCGGCGGCGACGAGCCGCGCGCTCAGACGCTCGCCGCGGGAGACCAGGTAGTCGGTGGTGCGGGGGGTGAGCTCGCGTAGCAGCCGCAGTCCCTGCGCCAGCGCCTCCAGCTCGGCGAAGAGGTCGCTGATGTAGAGCAGCACGTCGGCCCGGAGCCGGCCGCCGGGAAGTAGCGACCGCGCGACTTCGATGTGACGTGCGCGGAGCCGGGCAACGAGGCTGGCCACGGTGCGCGACTCGCCGCTCCCTGCCTGTTGCGCCACTTCCAGGAGCGCATCGGTAGTCCCCGCCATCGCGGAGACGACCACGACGGTCGGCTCGGCACGGTGACGGCGAACGATCTCGACGGCGTGGCGAACGGCGGTGGAATCGGCCAGCGACGCACCGCCGAACTTGTGCACGTGTGGCGCGCGGCGGGGTCGGGGCATGGCGGGAAGGTAGGGCGGTATGGCGGTAGGGCGGTAGGGCGGTAGGTGTGTCTGCAAGCATGTCACCCTGAGCGGAGCGAAGGGGGCCATGTTCGGAATGGCCTCCTTCGCTTCGCTCAGGATGACAGGCCTGCAAGCACACCGCCTTACCGCGTTACCGCCTTGCCGCCTACATTGCCCCCATGCTCGCCCTGCTGAAGCTGATCCAGTCTATCATCAAGACCCTCCACTCGGAGGGCACGCCGGGGCAGGTCGCGGCGGGGATGGCGCTCGGAGCGGCGCTCGGGCTCACGCCACTGCTGAACGTCCACAACCTGGTGGTGTTCTCCCTCATCGTGATGTTGAACGTCTCGTTCGGTGGCGGGATGCTGGGCTGGGCGCTGTTCGTGCCGCTGGGCTTCATGCTCGATCCCGTCTTCCACACCATCGGGCTCGGCCTGCTGCAGGCGCCTTCGTTGCGCGACCTCTGGACCTCGATGTACAACACACCGCTGGTCCCCTACACCAATTTCAACAACACCATCGTCCTCGGCAGCGTGGTGGGGTGGCTGGCCCTGGCGGTGCCGATCTTCTTCGCCTCTCGCTGGGCCGTCGCCCGGTACCGCGCCACCATCGGAGCGCGGGTGCAGCAGTCGAAATTCTACCAGGCGATCATGGCCTCGAAGGCGTACAACATCTACCGCCTCTTCCGGCCGGAGTGAGCCGATGGCCGTGAAGATCTTCCGCTGGAAGGCCATTGGGGCGCTGCTCCTGTTTTTCATGATCATCGCGATCCTGGTCTGGCTCTTCGCCGAGCCGTTCGCCAAGGACACGACCGAGGAGGTCGGCACCGAGCTCCTTGGGACCCAGGTAGACATCGGCAAGCTCGACATCCGCGCCGACGAGGCGGCGGTGGATCTCCACCTGTTGGAGATCGCCGATCCGTTCAACGTCGCGAAAAATCTGGTCGAGGCGGAGGAGATCCGGCTCAAACTCAATCCCCTCGCGCTGGCGGAGAAGAAGCTGGTGGTGGAGAACCTCCGGCTGGGCGGAGTCAAGTTCGGCACCGTCCGCAAGACGCCCGCGAAGCCGGTGGAGGGCGATGGCTTCGCTTCCCAGACGCTCCGCTCGGTACGGGAGTGGGCGCAGCAGTTCGACGTCCCGCTCCTCAAGCTCACGCCGATCGACACGATAAAGCAGCTGGTGTTGAACCCCACCCAGCTCACGACCGTGAAGACCGCGCAGGCGCTCGCCGCCCGAACGGACTCGGCCCGGAAGGCCCTGGAGCAATCCTTCAAGCAGCTGAACGTCGAGCAGACGGTGGACAGCGCCCGCGCACTCGCGACGCGCCTCGAGGCGACCGATCCCCGGAAGCTCGGAGTGGACGGCACGCGCAAGGCCATCGAGGACGTGCGCGCGAGCCTCAAGCAGCTGGATGCCGCCAAGCAGGGGCTGGCAAATCTGGAGCGTCAGGTGAAGGGCGGCGCTGGCTCGCTCACCGCCGGCCTCCAGAGCCTCGACGAGGCGCGGAAGAAGGACTACGCGTTCGCGCGATCCCTGCTCCAGCTGCCGACCTTCTCGGCGCCGGAGATCGGCGAGGCGTTCTTCGGCAAGGTCAGCATCGACCGCTTCCAGCAGGCCCTCTACTACACCGAGCTGGCGCGCAGGTACATGCCGCCGGGCCTGCTACCGAAGGAGGATCCCGGTCCCGAGCGGCTCCGCGCCTCCGGTGTCAACGTCCGATTTCCCAAGGAGCACGACTGGCCGAAGTTCCTGGTCCAACTCGGCAAGGTGGATCTCGAGATCGGCGGCGACAGCCCGTTGCGCGGCGCCTACGAGGCGGCCGTGCAGGGGCTGACCTCGGATCCCTCGCTGTATGGCAAGCCGACGGTCGTGCGCACCAGCCGGACCGCCGAGGGGAGCGCGATCGCCGGCATCGAGGTGGCCGCGCTGATCGATCACGTGAACCCGCAGCGAATGCGCGACTCCGCCTCGGCGCGTCTCCGGGGCGTCGAGCTTCCCATTCTCGACCTCCCCGGCCTGCCGTTCCGGCTGACCCCCGGCCGCGGGGCCGCTCGACTCGACTTCGCGCTCCGCAATGACCAGCTCGCCGGCCGCTGGTCTCTTTCCTCCAACCAGGTCGCGTGGGCGCTGGATAGCGCGGGGCGCAAGCTCAATACGCTGGAGGGGCTGGTCTGGCGGGTGGTCTCCGGGCTCAGGGACCTGTCGGTGGACGCCCGGGTGAGCGGCGGGCTGCGGTCGCCCAAGCTCGCGGTGAGCAGCAACATCGACCGCGCCATCGCGGATCGGCTCCAGGCCGTCATCGGCGAGGAGGTCGCCAAGGCCGAGAAGATGGTGCGGGCCAAGGTGGACAGCGCCGTGGCCAAGCGGGTCGAGCCGGTGCGCAAGCAGATCCTCGCGGTACGGAGCGAGGCGGAGACGCGCCTGGGCTTGGAGCGGAAGCAGGTCGAGGACGTTGAGCGCGAGCTCCAGGGCGAGCTCAAGCGGCTCAGCGGCGGACTGGCACCCGGCATCAAGCTTCCCAAGATCGGGATCTGAGAGTCGCGGGGACCTCTGGCCGCTTCGGCTGTCGCGCGTAAGTTTGCAGACTCCCATCCCGAAGCGGAGCTCCCATGCGCATCGGTGTTCCCAAGGAAGCCGCCCCGGGCGAGCGGCGCGTCGCCCTGGTGCCCGAATCCGTCAAAAAGCTGATCCAGGCGGGCTACGACGTCTCGATCGAGGCCGGGGCGGGAGAGACCGCCGGATATCCGGACGCCGCCTATCGCGACGCGGGCGGGGCGGCCGAGACCGACTCCGCCTCCCTGTTGGGCTCGGCGGACCTGGTCTTGAAGGTGGGCGCGCCCACCGCGGCCGAAGTCAGCTCGATGCGGCAGGGCGCCATCTATCTCGGTTCGCTCATGCCGCTGAGAAATCCAGAGGTGGCCCAGGCGCTCGCCCAACGCCGGATCACCGCTTTCTCCACCGACGCGATCCCCAGGACTACGCGGGCCCAGTCCATGGACACGCTGTCGTCCATGGCCAACATCGCCGGCTACAAGGGCGTGCTGCTGGCGGCGACGGAGCTGAACAAGTACTTCCCGATGCTTATGACCGCGGCGGGCATGGTGCCGCCGGCCAAGGTGTTCGTGATCGGGGCCGCGGTCGCCGGCCTCCAGGCGATCGCGACTGCGAAGCGCCTGGGCGCCAACGTGGTGGCGACCGACGTCCGGCCGGAGGTGAAGGAGCAGATCGAGAGCGTCGGCGGCAAGTACGTCGGCATCGAGCTGGGCGAGGCCGCTTCGGCCGGTGGGGGCTACGCCAAGGAGCTGTCCGAGGCCGACAAGGCGCGGCAGCGGGAGATGCTGGCCGCCCAGGTCGCCCAATCGGACGTGGTGATCACGACGGCGCTCATCGGGGGCGTGTTCGCACCCAAGCTCATCACCGCGGAAATGGTGCGGAGCATGCGGCAGGGCTCCATCATCGTGGACCTCGCGGCCGACGGCGGAGGGAACTGCGAGCTCTCGCGCCCCGGCGAGACAGCCCGGGTGGGCGGCGTCACCATCCTGGCGCCGCTCAACCTGCCCGCCACGCTGCCGCTGCACGCGAGCCTGCTCTTCTCCCGCAACCTCACTGCGTTCGTCCTGGCGTTCACCAAGGACAAAGCGTTTCAGCTCGACTTCAACGACGACATCCAGCAGGGTGCCGTGATCACCCACGAAGGCGAGGTGCGCCACGCGCGCACCCGCGACGCGCTCCAGCGAGGTGCGCCCTGATGCATGCCACCAGCGACTTGTGGTCCCAGATCTTCGTCTTCGTGCTCGCCACCTTCATCGGGCTCGGCGTGATCCGCCGGGTGTCCCGGCTGCTGTACACCCCGCTGATGTCGCTCACCAACGCCATCTCCGCGATCGCCGTGGTCGGCGCGATCCTGGTGGCGGCGACCGCGAGGGCCATGC
>DATLHD010000179.1:0-6552 GCA_035540075.1 Gemmatimonadales bacterium | reverse complement strand
GGAGGGTGGCACGATCGACGGCTTCTTCGTCAACATCGACAAGACGCGACGGGTCGGGGTGGAGCTTGGCGCCGCCTATCGCTTCAAGGGCGGGCACTCAGCCTACCTGAACTACGCCTATACCCGGGCCACGTTCGAGAGTCCGGCGGACATCTTCAGCATCCGCTCGCTGGAGGAAGGGGACGGGGGCGAGGTGCTCAATCCCTTCCCGAGCGACAACCAGGTCGTGGCGGGCGACCGGTTTCCGCTGTCGCCCGATCACCTGCTCAAAGGCGGCGCGACGCTGAGAGTGGGCCGATACCTGTACGTCGGAGCGGACGCGCGGTACACCGGAAAGCAATGGCTTCGCGGCGACGAGGCCAACGTCACCAGCAAGCTGGACGACTACGTGGTGACCGATGCGCGGGTGGGGATGGAGCTCGACCGATGGGAGATCAGCGGCGTGGTGACCAATGTCTTGCAGAATCGCTACGCCAGCTTCGGCAACTACAACGTCAATCAGGGCAATCCGGCGGGCCCGACGGTGGAGCGCTTTCTCACTCCCGGCTCGGAGCGGATGTTTCGGCTGATCGTGCGGACCTCCCTGGGTGGGGCGCGGCAGGAGGGCGGTGTGCCGGACATCGATTGAGCGGCTGTTCGTTCAGGGTGACAAGAGAGCGGCCCCCGACTAGCTTTGCCGCCAGTTTGCAGGGCAGCCGAAGAACCGAGGCCGGGAGCGTGCGTTGAAGATCGCGGTGTGTCTCAAACGGGTGCCGGAGATGGAGCTCAGATTCTCCATCGCAGGCGACCGCAAGTCGCTGGATCCGGGTGGGCTCAAGTACGAAATCAGTGACTTCGACGGCTACGCCCTCGAAGTCGCGCTGCAGCTGGTGGAAAAGGCGGGAAGCGGTGAGGTCGTGGCGATCAGCCTCGGCCCCGACGGAGTGCAGGAGACCCTCCGAAAGGCGCTCGCCATGGGGGCCACCCGAGCGGTCCAGCTCAAGGCGGACGAGGTGCCTTTCGACGGGTCAGCCGTCGCGGCCGCGCTGGCGGCGGAGCTCAAGGACGCCGGGTACGACCTGATTCTCTTCGGCCGGATGGCGACCGACACTGGCAGCGGCACCGTCGGAGCCATGACGGCGCACCTGCTCGACCTTCCCGCCGTCACTGCCATCTCCCATCTCGAGCTCGGCGAAGGACGGGGCACCGCGGGGCGCGACCTCGAGGGCGCGTTCGAGACGGTCTCGTTTCCTCTCCCTGCCGTGCTCACGATCGACGAGGGCATTGCGCGCCCGCGCCTGGCCACGCTCAAGGGCATCATGGCGGCCAAGAAGAAGCCGCTCGACGTGCGCCCGGCGGAGCTCGGAGAGGTGCGACTGACCGTCGAGTCCATGGCCCTGCCACCGGAGCGCAGCGGAGGTCGGATCGTGGGCGAGGGGGCGGACGCCGTGCCCGAGCTGGTGCGGCTGCTCCGCACGGAAGCGAAGGTGCTGTGATGGCGACGACCTTTGCCTTCGCCGAGTCACGGGACGGCAATCTCCGCAAGGTGGCATTCGAAGCGGTGACCGCCGCGCGCGGCGCGGCCGACGCCACGGGAGGAGGCGAGGCGCATGCCCTCCTGCTGGGCGCGCCGGGGATCGCCGCCAGGGCCGAGGAGCTCGGCCGCTACGGTGCCGACGTGGTCTTCGTGGTGGAGCACGAGGGGCTCGCGCGGTACAACCCGGAGGTGTTCGCGGCGACAGCGGCGGGGCGGCTGCGCGCAGGCGACTATCGCGCGGCGTTCTTCCCGGCCTCGGCCCAGGGCCGCGACCTGGCCCCGCGCACCGCGGCGGCGCTGGGCGTGAGCCTGGCGTCCGATGTCACCGATTTCGAGCTGCAGGGTGACGCGGTGCTCGCCCGGCATCCCGGATACACCGGCAAGGTGATTCTCACGTTGCGGCTCGCGGGCTCGCCGGCGCTGGTGTCGCTGCGCCCAGGGGCCATCACCCCCGCGGAACAGCCGCGCACGCCGAGGGTGGAGCAGGCGAAGCCGGCCATCGATCCGGCCTCGGCGCGCGTGTCGGTTACGGAGACGACGCAGGGCACGGGCGCGCGGCTCGACCTGGGTGAGGCGCCGGTCATCGTGAGCGGCGGCCGCGGCCTCCGCGCAGCGGAGAACTTCAAGCTGGTGGAAGAGCTGGCCGACGCGTTCGGCAACGCCGCGGTCGGAGCGACCCGCGCCGTCACCGACGACGGCTGGCGGCCGGCAACGGATCAGATCGGGCAGACCGGGCGCAACGTCAGCCCCGATCTCTACGTGGCGCTCGGCATCTCAGGCGCCATCCAGCACCTGGCCGGGATGCGCACGTCGAAGACCATCGTCGCGATCAACAAGGACAAGGACGCGCCCATCTTCAAGATCGCGGACTACGGGATCGTGGGTGACCTGTTCGAGATCGTGCCACGGTTGACCGAAGAGGTCCGCAAGGCGCGTAGCGGGCATTAGCGGCGCTAGCTGTCATCCCGAGCGCAGCCAGGGATCTTCTCGGCTATCTTCGAAGACCGGGTCAGAAGATCCCTCGCTACGCTCGGGATGACAGGCTCGGGAGCTCCGCGACCATCTCCCGAATTCTCCGCACGCCTTCCACCACGGTCGCCTCATCGGGCCCGAACGAGAACCGCACGTAGTGGCGGAAGCGTGACGGCCGGCCGCTGCGCCGCTTGCCCGGATTCACGTCGAAGAACTCGCCCGGAACGCAAATCACCTTCCGCCCAAGCGCTGCCCGGAAGAACGACATCCCGTCGTTGATCGCCGGCGGCAAACCGGAGACGTCGCCCCACCAGTAAAACGTCCCCTCGGGCTCCAGGTCGAACCGTACCCCCGCCTCCCGCAACGCCTGGCCCATGAGTGCCCGCTTCCGCAGGAACGACTCCCGGATGGCCTGGGTCTCCGCCTCGACCACCGTCGGCTCCAGCAGCTGAACCGCGGAGCGCTGCAGCGGCTTGCTGCCACCGCCGTCGAGGAACGAGCCGCTGCTGGACACCGCCTCGATGACCTGCTGCGGCCCCACGATCCAGCTGCAGCGCCAGCCGGGGTAGCGCCAGTTCTTGGTCAGGCCGTCGAAGAGCACGACCGGGTCGGCATCCACGTCGTCCACGTACCGCGCTGCCGAAACCAGCCCGTCGCCATCCTCCGTCTCTCGCCAGACGTAGTGCGAGTAGAACTCGTCCACCAGCAGCGAGCAGCCGAGCTCGCGCGCGACCTCGACCCATCCGCGGAGCTCCCCATCGGCGATGACGCGCCCCGTGGGGTTGCAGGGGTTCGACAGCAGCACCGCCGAGAGTCCGCGTCCGGTAATCTCCTCGCGGAGGTGCTCGGGGCTGAAGTGATAGCCCTCCCGGCCGTCCAGCAGGATGGGGATCGATGTGAACAGCTTGAAGATGTCGAGCAGCTCTTCGTATGCGGTGTAGTCGGGGAGAAAATGACCGAGGTTCACCTGCCCGAGGGCGGCGACGGCGCGGGTGAGCGACGAGCGCCCGCCGCCGCAGATGCAGACGTTGCGCTCGGTGTAGCGGGAGCCTTTGCCACCGCGATAGAGCCGGTTGTACAGCTCCGCCACGGCGCGCCGCAGCTCCCAGATCCCCGGTACTGGAGCGTAGTCCTGGTCGTCGACCCCGATCTCGATCTGGTGGACCCGGGGTGGTGCGCCCGGCAGCGGGCCGGTCTCGGGCTGTCCTTGGCCTAGGTTGCACCAGTCGGGATGGCCGTAGCGGTAGCCGAGACGCCCGGCCTCGGCCATGACGAAGATGACGCCGGTGAACGGGACGGGGCGGAAGCCGGGAATCGGGGGTGGCGAAGTCATCGCGATATCAGTTATTCGGACTGGAGCGTGCGAGCCGGGTCGATCGACGTGGGCCCGCCGCGCTGGACAGCGACCATGCAATATGACATCGTGGATGGACCAGGAGGTCGTATGGCGAACGACAGGCAGCCGATTTACGGAACCCTGGTCTTCCTGGGAATTCTTCTCACTGCGCTGGTGGTCCTCCAGCCGTACTCGGCGGATTGGCCCGGGACAGTGTACACCGAGCCGGCGCGGCGGTACATCCGAGCGGCCATGCGCCAGGACTCGACCACCCTGACGCGGCTTTCGACCTCCGAATCGCCAGTGCACTGGGCCCTCGGGGCGGCTCGCCGTCATCCGGACCTGCTCACAAACTGGAAGGGACGGATCGAGGCCTGGACTGGGGAGCGGCTGGGAGATACGACGGAGGTGTTCGTCTACCCATACCCAGGCGGGCGGACCTGCGAGGAGGAGCCGATCGTGCTCCGGTTCGTAACCTCCGGCACGGCGCCGAAGGTAGTGGAGGCGAGCTCCACCTGCCTCGATCCCGGCTAGCCACTACAGCACTCGCCGCGGCACCTGCCGCATGTACGCTTCATACGTTGGATAGCGCCGCAGCAGCCAGCGCTCCTCCGCCTTTGCCTTGCCGTTGAAGTAGGCCCCCGCCAGCAGCCCCACCAGCAGCGCCAGCGTCCAGCTGCCCCACGCCAGCGAGTAGCCAGTCAGTCCGAGCACGATCCCCGCATAGATCGGGTGCCTGACGTGGGCGTATGCACCCGAGGTGACCAGCGGCGCTCCCGGCAGCGGCTCGGTGCCGGGCGTCAGGCTGCGGCCGAGGGACCGCACTCCCCAGATGGCGAGCGCGAGACCGCCCGCGATCAGTGGCGCGCCCAACCACCTGATGCGACTCGGGCCTGCCTCCCCAAGACCGACGTACCGGGGCAGCAGCGGCGCGCCCAGGCCGACCAGCGCGAACAGCGCCAGCTGTCCCCAGACCCAGGGGTCCCGCGTCGCCTTGTGCAGGTCCATGCCACCAACTTAGCCCCTCGGATGGGCGGGTTATATTTCCGCCGCCTCGACGTCCGACCCCTTCCCCAGGAGTTGTCCGACGTGTCCACCATCGTCCCCGCCCGACACCAGCGTCCGCTGCCGCTCGATCAGATCATCCGCCGCGATCCGCCGGGCGCCGAGGCGATCGAGATGGATGTCGTGATCGTCGGGGCAGGGCCCGCTGGGCTGGCCTGCGCCATCGAGCTGACCCGGCTGGCGAAGCAGGACGCGGAGTCGGGCGGCGGTCTCGGCGAGCTCAACATCGCCGTGCTGGAAAAGGCGGGTGCGCTGGGCGAGCACAATCTCTCCGGCGCCGTGGTGAACCCGCGCACCTTCCACGAGCTCTTTCCCGACCTCAACTCCAGCGACATCCCCTTCCGCCAGCCCGTCGCGGGCGAAGCGGTGTACTTCATGACCGAGGGCCGCGCTCAGCGCATTCCCACCCCGCCCACCATGCACAACGCCGGATTCTATACGGCATCCATCTGCGAGATCGTGCGTTGGATGGGCGAGCGGGCAGAGCAGGCGGGCGTCAACCTGTTCACTGGGTTTCCGGTGGACGCGCTGCTGGTGGAGGGCGACGCGGTGCGCGGCGTCCGCACCACCCCGTCCGGCCTCGACCGCGATCGCCAGCCGACGGCCGATTATGGTGAGCCGACCGATGTCACCGCCAAGGTGACGGTGATCGCCGAGGGAACGCGGGGGCTGCTGAGCCAGGGCTGGTGCGAGTGGCAGCAAGTCCGCTCGCCCAATCCGCAGATCTTCGCGCTCGGCGTGAAGGAGGTCTGGCAGACCCCGAAGCCGCTCAACGCAGTGATCCACACCCTCGGGTGGCCGCTGCCCGACGACGCGTTCGGCGGCAGCTTCATGTACCCGCTAGGGCCGGGACAGATCGCCCTCGGCCTGGTGGTCGGGCTCGACTATCACGACGCGTCGCTCGACGTGCACGAGCTGCTCCAGCGAATGAAGCTGCACCCGCTTTTCCGGCCCTATCTGGAGGGGGGCGAGCTGCTGGAGTGGGGTGCCAAGACGATCCCCGAGGGGGGGTACCATGCGCTGCTCGAGCGCCGGAGCGGCGACGGCATCCTGCTGGTGGGCGACGCGGTCGGGCTCGTGGATGTCCCCTCGCTCAAAGGCATCCACTACGCCATGCAGTCGGGGATCTACGCCGCGCGCGCCGCGTTCGCCGGGCTCAAGCAAGGCGACCTCTCCGCCGCCCGGCTCTCCGCATACGACCGCCTGGTGGACGAGAGCTACATCGTGGCCGACATGTACCGGACGCGGAACATGCGCCTCGCGTTCAAGGACGGGCTCTACGTCGGCGGATTCAAGGCCGGGCTCATGACGATCAGCGGCGGGCGGCTCTTCGGCGGGCGCATGGAGATGCCCGAGGATGCCACCACTCCGCGGCGGGTCACCGAGGCCGAGCCGTTCACGCCGGACGGGAAGCTGACGTTCGGCAAGCTGGACGCCGTGTTCAAGTCGGGGAACGCGACGCGCGACACCATCCCCTCCCACCTGCTGGTCGGGCCGGATGTGAGCGCGCAGGTCGCCGAGTTCTACTCCCACGTGTGCCCCGCAGGCGTCTACGAGCGCGTGGGCGACGAGCTCCGGGTCAATGCGCCGAATTGCATCGACTGCAAGGCGACCGACGTGCTCGGACCGCGCTGGACGCCGCGAGAGGGGGGCAGCGGGCCCA
>DATLHD010000178.1:0-2822 GCA_035540075.1 Gemmatimonadales bacterium | reverse complement strand
CTGGGGGGTCTGCGGGAGCAACTGAAGACGGTGGGGGGTGAGATCGCCAGGCTGGTGGAGGTGCAAGGCCTCATCGCCGCGTCCCCAAAGCCGGCCGCTCCTCCGGAAGAGGTCATCGAGCGCTCACCGCCGCCGCCACCTCCGCCCCCAGCCGAGCCGGTGGCCGAGGCTCCCAAGGCTGCGCCCCGCCCGACGCCCCAGCGCGCGCGTGAGCCGGAGCCGGCCGCGGTGGATGAGCTCGCCTTCCTCAAGTCGGTGGCCGACGAGCCGAAACCCGCGCCGGGACGGAGGCCCAGCAATCCCGGTGTCAGCGCAGCGCCCCAGGCATCCCGCGCGGTCGAGACCGCGCCTGCACCCTCGGGAAAGGCCGGCGCTCCTGGCGTGGCCAAGACCCTCAAGTGTGGCGAGTGCGGCACCCTCAACCGGCCGACGGAGTGGTACTGCGAGCGGTGTGGTGCGGAGCTGGCGGGGATCTGACGGGCGGGCGGTCAGGCGGTCAGGCGGTCAGGCGGTCAACAACAGAGGGGGCTCCATGCCGTGGAGCCCCCTCGTTCGTTACGCGACCGCCTGACCGCCCTACCGCCCGACCACCTTCGCCTTCAGCTTCGCCAGCCGGCTCTTCTGCCGGGCCGCGGCGTTGGGATGGATGAGGTGCTTCCGGCCCGCGCGGTCCAGCAGCTTCACCGCCTCCGCGTATGCCGCCTCGACCTCGGCGCCCGCGGCCGACCGTACCTTCTTGAGCGCGCCGCGGAGACGGCTGCGCTGGGTGCGATTCTGCGCGGTACGGGTACCGGTCTGACGCATGCGCTTCTTGGCGGATTGAATTCGGGGCACGGCGACCTCGTCTGAGTGACAGCGGGGTTCCGGAACCGCCCGGAGCCCAAGAGGCGGAAAGCTAGGGCAGACCCGACGCAAGGTCAAGCGCCACCCTGCTTTGACTTGACCCGGCCCCGCATGTAACGTTCGGCCAGCCCCGCCGAAAAGGAACCGTCCTGAACGCCCAGATCAGCGAGTTCATCCTCGCGCTTCCCATGCTCGTGTTCGCCCTGACCGCGCACGAGTACGCCCACGCCGCCACCGCGCTCCGCCAGGGCGACGACACCGCCTACCAGCTCGGGCGCGTCACGCTGAATCCGGTGCCTCACATCGATCCCTGGATGAGTCTCCTCCTGCCGACCTTGCTTTACTTCGGCACCCAGGGCGCGTTCACCTTCGGCGGCGCCAAGCCGGTTCCGGTCAACCCGCGGAAATACCGCAAGTTCGTGCGGGGCGACCTCCTGGTATCCGCGGCGGGGGTCGCCACCAATTTCGTGCTCTCGTTCGTCTTCGCGTTCCTTTACGTGCTGCTCGGGCTCCTGTCGCAGGCCGCGCCCGGCGCCGCCCCCGTACTCGAGACCGCGCAGCGGATGATGGAGCACGGCATCTGGATCAACCTGATCCTCTGCTTCTTCAACCTGATTCCGATTCCCCCGCTCGACGGATCCCACCTGCTGTATCACGCGCTGCCGCCCAAGGCGGGCAGCTGGTATCGCGGACTCCAGCGCTTCGGCTATCTTCCACTCTTCGCCCTGCTCTTCATCTTCAGGCCGGTCGTCAGCGTGCTCCTGACTCCCGCGGCGGCGATGATGAACTTCCTCGACGGGGTCATCGCTCCGTACCGTGTGGTGGCTCCCCTTGCGGGGCTCTACTAGCCTATGACCATTCCCGAAGCCCCTACCACCGCACTCGGCGCCGGCCCAGGGTTCGTGGTCGAGCTCGACGCGTACTCCGGCCCGCTCGATCTACTGCTGCACCTCCTGCGAGAGGAGCAGCTCGAGATCGCCGACATCCCCATCGCGCGGATCGCCGACCAGTTCCTCCAGGCCGTCCACGAGCTGGGCCTGAACCAGGCGGCGGACTACCTCGATATGGCGAGCCGTCTGGTGCGGCTCAAGGCGCAGATGCTCCTGCCGCGGCACGCGGAGGATGACGGCTGGGAGGATCCCCGCGCCGAGCTGGTGCGGCGGCTGCTGGAGTACCAGCAGATCCGCGAGATCGCCGTGTGGATGGGCCGCGCCGCCGAGCACAGGGCCGATGCGTTCGCTCGTGGCTATCTCCCAGCACCACCGGAGCTGCCCCCACCGCCGCTCGCCCTGGACCTGCTCGAGCTGCTCCAGGCGGTGGAGCGGGTGATCGCCGGGATCCCCACCCCCGTCCTCCACCGTGTGGTCGCGCGACCCCTCGACGTCGAAGGCGCCACCCGGCGTATCGAGGAGCTGCTGGACCAGCGGGAGCAGTTCGGGTGGATCGAGGCCCTGGGCCCGCGGCCCACGATCGTGGAGGTGCTTTCCACCCTGCTGGCACTCCTAGAGCTCGCCAAGCGCGGCATCGTGCGCCTCGCTCAGCCCACGCCGTTCTCCCCGATGGTCATTGCCCGTGACACCGCTCGCCCAGCTGCTTGAAGCCGCGCTCTTCAGCACCGCGCGTCCGCTGACCGCTGAAGAGCTCTCCACCCTCGACGCCGACGCCACTCTCGCCGACGTCCGGATGGCGCTGGAGCAGATCCGCGAGCACTACGACTTCGAGCAGCACGGCGTGGAGCTGGTCGAGCTGGCCGGCGGCTACCAGATCCTCACCCGGCCGGTGCACGCGGCCGCGATCGAGCGGGCCCAGTTCTCGGTGCGAGCTTCGAAGCTCACCGCCGCCGCGCTGGAGACCCTCGCGGTCATCGCCTACCGGCAGCCGGTGGGACGCGCCGAGATCGAGGAGATCCGCGGGGTTTCGGCCGGCGGCGTGCTGCGCTCGCTCCAGGAGCGCGGCCTGATCGAAGTCGTGGGCCGGAG
>DATLHD010000177.1:0-5784 GCA_035540075.1 Gemmatimonadales bacterium | reverse complement strand
GGCTGGCAGGTGCAGCACGTGGCCGACGGGAACGACCTCGACGCGCTGGACGCCGCCATCCGCGCCGCCCACGCGGAGACCGGCCGGCCCTCGCTCATCGTGGTCCGGACCCACATCGCCTACGGAAGCCCCAACAAAGTGGACACCGCCGAGGCGCAGGTGGCCGGCGAGAGAGGCCGCCTCGTGCGAGGCGCCCTCCATCATGTCGCCGTCGCTGGCGATGAACCACGTGTGGTGGTCCACCGGCCGGTGCCCACCCTTGTCGAACACGGCCCCCAGGTGCGCCTCCGCGATCGCGAACCCGACGGCGTTGCCGACCCCCTGGCCCAGCGGTCCGGTGGTGACCTCGACCCCCGGCGTGACGCCGTACTCCGGGTGCCCGGGCGTCCGGCTGTCCCACTGGCGGAACTGCTTGATGTCATCGAGCGAGAGGTCGTACCCCGAGAGGTAAAGCGCGCTGTAGAGCAGCATCGAGGCATGGCCTGCGGAGAGGACGAAGCGGTCGCGGTCGCTCCAGGCCGGGGTCGCGGGATTGTGCCGCAGGTGACGGGTGAAGAGCAGCCAGATCAGCGGCGCCAGCGCCATGGGCGTGCCGGGATGACCGGAGTTCGCGCGCTGTCCATGGACGCGGTGCAGCGCGCGAACTCCGGTCACCCCGGCACGCCCATGGCGCTGGCACCGCTGATCTGGCTGCTCTTCACCCGTCACCTGCGGCACAATCCCGCGAACCCGGCCTGGAGCGACCGCGACCGCTTCGTCCTCTCCGCGGGCCACGCCTCGATGCTGCTCTACAGCGCGCTCTACCTCTCGGGGTACGACCTCTTGCTCGACGACATCAAGCAGTTCCGCCAGTGGGACAGCCGGACGCCCGGGCACCCGGAGTACGGCGTCACGCCGGGAGTCGAGGTGACCACCGGACCGCTGGGCCAGGGGGTCGGCAACGCCGTCGGTTTCGCGATCGCGGAGGCGCACCTGGCGGCGCTGTTCGACAAGGGTGGGCACCGGCCGGTGGACCACCACACGTGGTTCATCGCCAGCGACGGCGACATGATGGAGGGCGCCTCGCACGAGGCGGCCTCTCTCGCCGGCCACCTGCGGCTCGGCAAGCTGATCGGCTTCTACGACGACAATCACATCACCATCGAGGGGCGACACCGCGCTGGCCTTCGACGAGAACGTCGGCGCCCGCTACCAGGCCTACGGCTGGCAGGTGCAGCACGTGGCCGACGGGAACGACCTCGACGCGCTGGACGCCGCCATCCGCGCCGCCCACGCGGAGACCGGCCGGCCCTCGCTCATCGTGGTCCGGACCCACATCGCCTACGGAAGCCCCAACAAGGTGGACACCGCCGAGGCACACGGCTCGCCGCTGGGTGAGGAGGAGATCCGGCTCACCAAGCAGGCGCTCGGCTGGCCCTCGCTGGAGCCCTTCTTCGTGCCCGAAGACGCGCTCGCCGAATGGCGAAAGTGCCGCGAGCGGGGCGCGGCGCTGGAGTCCGAGTGGCGGCGGCGCCACGAGGCGTTCGCCACCGCCCGGCCGAACGAGGCGAAGGAGCTGGAGCGGCGGCTCCGCGGCGACCTGCCCGCCGATTGGGATGCGGACATCCCGACCTTCTCTCCCGACAAGCCCATCGCCACCCGCAACGCGTCGGAGAAGGTGATCAACGCGATCGCCCCGCGGCTCCCCGAGCTTATGGGCGGCGCCGCCGACCTGGCGCCGTCCACTAAGACGCTGATGAAGCAAGGCGGCGACTTCGAGGCCGGCAACTACGCAGCCCGCAACATGCACTTCGGCGTTCGGGAGCATGGGATGGGCTCCGTGCTGAACGGCATGGCGCTGCACGGCGGCATCCTGCCCTACGGCGCCTCGTTCCTGATCTTCTCCGACTACATGCGGCCGCCGATCAGGCTCGCCGCGCTGATGGAGCGGCAGGTCATCTACGTCTACACCCATGACTCGATCGGGCTGGGCGAGGACGGACCCACCCATCAGCCGATCGAGATGCTGGCAACGCTGCGCGCCATCCCGCATCTCACGCTGCTCCGTCCGGCCGACGGGAACGAGACCGCGGAGGCCTGGCGCGTGGCGATCGGCCACCGGGAGGGTCCGGTGGTGATCGCGCTGAGCCGGCAGAACCTCGGCGTAGTGGACCGCTCGAGATACGCCGCCGCGTCGGGCGTCGCCCGCGGGGCGTACGTCCTGTCGGAGGCGGCGGGAGGACGGCCAGACGTCATTCTGCTCGCCAGCGGCTCGGAGGTCGAGATCGTGCTCGCGGCGCAGGAGAAGCTTGCCGCGCGGCAGGTGTTCGCGCGGGTGGTGAGCGTGCCGAGTCTCGAACTCTTCGCCCGGCAGCCGGAGTCGTACCGCAACGAGGTGTTGCCACCCGCCATCCGCCGGCGACTCGCCGTCGAGGCGGCGCATCCGATGCCGTGGTATCGCTGGGTCGGCGACCAGGGCGAGGTCATCGGCCTCACCCGCTTCGGCGCCTCCGCGCCCTATGAACGGATCTACCGCGAGCTGGGCCTCACCCCCGACGCCGTCGTGGCGCGGGTCGAGCGGCTTCTCGGCAAGTGACTGGAGGACAGACAATGGCGACACTCACGCACACCCGCTCCCGCATGGCGGCCCTGCTCGAGCTGGGACAGAGCATCTGGCTCGACTACCTGCGCCGCGGCATGATCCGCTCCGGCGAGCTGGCCGGGCTGATCGACGCCGGCCTTCGGGGCATGACGTCGAACCCCACCATCTTCGAGCAGGGCATCGCCGAAGACGACGACTACGACGAGGCTCTGGCGCACCTGGCCACCTCGGGCCGCACCGACGCCGAGATCTTCGAGGCGGTCGCGGTCGCGGATGTGAGGAGCGCCGCCGACCTCTTCCGTCCGGTGTACGACCAGAGCAACGGCGGCGACGGCTTCGTCTCGATCGAGGTCTCCCCCGCACTCGCGCGGGACACCCGCGGCAGCATCGCGGAGGCCGAGCGGCTCTGGCGGGCGGTGGACCGACCCAACGTCATGATCAAGATCCCCGGCACCGCGGAGGGCTGGCCGGCGATCGAGCAGTGCCTGGCCGCAGGCATCAACATCAACATCACGCTGCTGTTCTCGGTCCAGCACTACCTGAAGGTGGCCGAGGCGTATCTGGCGGCGCTGGAGGCCCGCCTCGCGAGGGGCGAGCCCATCCACCGGGTGGCGTCGGTCGCCTCGTTCTTCGTGAGCCGGGTGGACACCGAGGTGGATGCCCGCCTCGGCAAAATCAACGAGCCGGAAGCGAAGGAGCTGTCCGGCACCATCGGCATCGCCAACGCCCGCCTCGCCTACGCGGAGTTCGAGCGGATCAGGTCGAGCGACCGCTGGCGCCGGCTGGCGGAAAAGGGAGCCAAGGTGCAGCGGCCGCTCTGGGCCAGCACCGGCACCAAGAACCCGGCCTACTCCGACGTGCTCTACCTCGATGCGCTGATCGGCCCCGACACCATCAACACCGTCCCGCCCGACACCTTGCGCAAGTTCGATGACCACGGGACGGTCGCCCCTACGCTCGCGGGCCACGAGGCGGACGCGCGCTCGCGCATGGAGCGGCTCGCCCGGCTGGGCGTGGACTTCGACGACGTCACCGGGGTGCTGGAGGACGAGGGCATCGAGAAGTTCGAGAAGTCCTATGCGGCGCTCCTCGCGGCCATCGGCCGGAAGCGGTGAGCATCAGCCACCTCTTCTTCGACATCGGCGGCGTGCTCGGCACCAACGGCTGGAGCACGCCCCAGCGGGCCCGTGCGGTCGAGCGCTTCAGGCTCGAGGGCGCCGAGTTCGAGCAGCAGCACCGCGACGCGATCGGTACCTTCGAGCAGGGCCGCATGACGCTGGACGAGTACCTCGACGCGACCGTGTTCTACCGCGAGCGCGAGTTCAGCCGGGAGGAGTTCGTCGCCTTCATGCGGGCCGAGAGCCGGCCCGACCCGGCGACGATCGAGCTGGCCCGGCGGCTCGCCGGGGGCGGACAATATCGGATGATGACGCTGAACAACGAGTCGCTGGAGCTCAACCTGTACCGCATCGAGCATTTCGGCCTCCGCGACATCTTCGAGGCGTTCTTCAGCTCCTGCTGGCTCGGCAGCACCAAGCCGTCGCACCGGATCTACCAGCTCACGCTGGGGATCTCGCAAGCGCCGCCGGACTGCACCGTGTTCATCGATGATCGGGAGCCGAACCTCGTGCCGGCCCGCGCGCTCGGCATGCGGACCATACACTTCACCACCGGCGAGCGGCTCGCCGGGGAGCTGGCGGCGCTAGGCGTGGCCGCTGTGTCAGCCTGAGCGCAGCGAAGGATCCGGCCCGAGCGCGATTCCGATCCTCGCGGGCAAGATCCTTCGGTCGCTTCGCTCCCTCAGGATGACAGAAGGGAGAGGAGACTGATGAGACTCGCGATGGTGGGCCTCGGCAGGATGGGCGGCAACATGACCCGGCGCCTCCTGCGGGACGGGCACGAGGTCGTGGCCTGGGACCGCAGCGCCGACGCGGTGGGCGAGCTCGCGGGCGCGGGCGCGGAAGGGGCGAAGGATCTCGCGGACCTGGCGAGGCGACTCGAAGCTCCCCGGCTGATCTGGCTGATGGTGCCGTCCGGCGCGCCGGTGGACCAGACCATCGAGCAGCTCCTGCCGGGGCTGACCCGCGGCGACATCGTCATCGACGGCGGCAACTCCAACTTCCACGACACCATGCGCCGGGGTGCCGCGCTCCAGGCCCGCGGCATCGAGCTGGTGGACGCCGGCACCAGCGGCGGCATCTGGGGACTCGAGCTGGGCTACTGCCTGATGGTGGGCGGCACCAAGGCGGCCGTGGGGCGCGCGGAGCCGGTGTTCCGCTCGCTGGCGCAGGAGGGCGGGTTCGCCCATGTCGGCCCCACCGGCGCCGGCCATTACGTCAAGATGGTGCACAACGGCATCGAGTACGGCCTGCTCCAGGCCTACGCCGAGGGCTACGAGATCCTGCACCAGTCGAAGGACTTCGAGCTCGACCTGCACCAGATCGCGGTGCTCTGGAATCACGGCAGCGTGGTACGCTCCTGGCTCAACGAGCTGGCGGAGCGCGCCTTCGCCGAGGGAGCGGACCTCGCCGGCATCCGGGGGTACGTCGAGGACTCGGGCGAGGGCCGCTGGACGGTGCAGGAGGCGATCGACCTGAGCGTGCCCGCGCCGGTCATCACCCTCTCGCTGCTGATGCGCTTCGGGTCCCGGCAGGACGAGTCGTACTCGGCCAAGGTCATCGCGGCGCTGCGGCACCAGTTCGGCGGCCACGCGGTGAAGCAGTCATGACGGCCGCCCTGGTAGTGCCGGCCACGGTCGGCGGCGGCGCGCCCGCGGCGGCTCAGCCGCTCAAGCGTGGCGATGCCTGCACGGTGGTGATCTTCGGCGCTTCGGGCGATCTCGCCAAGCGGAAGCTGTTCCCGGCGCTCTTCCATCTGCAGTGCGATGGCATGCTGCACGAGGACTTCGCGCTGGTGGGCGTGGCGAGAGCGCCGATGTCCGACGATGCGTTCCGCCGGGCCGTGTACGAGTCGGCGCGCCACGCGGACGACCTCAGCCCGGCGGGGGAGATCGACGAGGAGGACTGGTCCCGGTTCGCTCCGCGGCTGAGCTACGTCCAGGGCGACATCGGCGACGCCGCGACGTACACCGCGCTGGGCGAGCGGCTGGGGGCGATCGAGTCCGCCCGGCCTCGCAGCGACGGCCGGCTGTTCTATCTCTCGGTGCCGCCTTCGGTCTATGCCGACTGCATCGCCCATCTCTC
>DATLHD010000176.1:0-8493 GCA_035540075.1 Gemmatimonadales bacterium | reverse complement strand
TGGGCCACGACGTGGTGCGGGACGCCCGGCGGGTGCGGGAGAAGGTGAGTCTCACCGGGCAGTACGCCTCCGTAGACGAGGACCTCACCGGACACGAGAACCTGGTGCTGATGGGGAGGCTGCTCGGACTCTCCTGGCGCGCGGCGAGGGCGCGAGCCGTGGAGCTGCTCGACGCCTTCGGATTGGCGGAAGCGGCGGCGCGCCAGGTGCGGACCTATTCGGGAGGGATGCCCCGCAGGATCGATTCGGATGTACGGAAGGAGCGGTAAGCCCGCGGCAAGACCGCACCTCATCGGCGTAGACGACGCGCCCTTCGACAAGCGGCAGACCGCGCCGGTCCCGATCGTGGGCGTGATCATGGAGGGCGCGGACCGGATCGAGTCCGTGGCGATGGGTGAGTTCCCAGTGGATGGCGAGGACGCGGCCGGGTATCTCGCCGGCTGGATCAGCGGGCTCCGCACCCGCCCCGCGCTCCAGGGAGTGATCCTGGGCGGCATCACGGTCGCGGGGCTCGCGGTGGTGGACGTGGCGCACCTGGCCGAGCGACTCGGGCTGCCGGTGCTGGTGGTGACTCGGCGAAATCCGGTCGGATCCGATCTCGCCGAGGCGCTCCGCTCCGCCAGGCTCGAGCATCGACTCCCGCTGCTCGAGCGGGTTCCGCTCGCGTTCGGCGTGGGGGAAGGGCTGTACCTGGCCCACGTCGGGACCTCGCGAGCCGAGGCGGAGCGGCTGGTTCTGTCCTGCCTTGCCAAGTCGCGGCTACCCGAGCCCCTCCGCGTCGCTCACCTCATCGGGCAGGCGATCGTGCTGCGGGAGTCGCGCGGCCGAGTCTAGGCGGGCGTGCCACCTTGCCCGACCGCACCGGCCGGACGAACGTACGACATGTCTGCCTCTTTCCCCCTTGCGCCGAGCTCCATGGCCGGGCTCGGACTCTTGCTCGCCTGCTCCAGGCCACCCGCGCCGGCGCCGAACTTCGTCGATCCCGATTCGGGGGAGCGCCACCTCCGCGACATCCGCCAGCTCACCTTCGGCGGAAACAACGCCGAGGCGTACTTCTCGCCCGACGGCGAGTGGCTGATCTTCCAGCGGCAGGAGAGCACCGAGACCGGCTGCGATCAGCAGTACGTGATGAAGGTGGACGGCACCGGCGCACACCGCGTCTCCAACGGCTTCGGCCGCACCACCTGCGGCTACTTCTACGACGGCGGCCGGCGGATCCTCTACAGCTCCACCTTCCAGCACTCACGCGAGTGCCCGGCGCCGCCCGATCGGTCGCAGGGCTACGTCTGGCCGCTCGGTCGCTTCGAGATCTACACCGCGAAGGCCGACGGGTCCGACCTTCGGCGTCTGACGACGAATGACGCGTACGACGCCGAGGCGACGGTGTCGCCCGACGGGAAGCGGGTGGTGTTCACCAGCACCCGCGACGGCGACATCGAGCTGTACACGATGAACGTGGATGGGAGCGACGTGCGGCGCGTGACGCGCCGGGTGGGCTACGACGGGGGCGCCTTCTTCTCGCCCGATGGCGGCATGCTGGTCTGGCGGGCGATGTACCCGGAGACGGCCGCGGACAGCGCGGACTATCTGCGCCTGCTGGAGCAGCGGCTGGTGCGCCCGTCGCGACTCGAGCTCTGGGTGGCACGTGCCGACGGCAGCGAGCCACGCCAGGTCACCCGGCTCGGCGCCGCCAGCTTCGCGCCGTATTTCCACCCGGACGGACGGCGGATCATCTTCGCGTCGAATCAGCCGAACCCGCGGAGCCGCAACTTTGATCTCTATCTGGTGAACCTGGACGGCAGCGGGCTCGAACGGGTGACGACGAGCCCCGAGTTCGACGCCTTCCCCATGTTCAGCCCGGACGGGAAGCGGCTGGTCTTCGCCTCCAATCGCAGCGCTGCCAAGCCGGGGGAGACGAACATCTTCATCGCGGACTGGGTGGAGTGACTGCGGGACCCCCACCACAAAGCCACGCCGCCGGATCCGCGGCGTATCCGATCCGCGGCAGGACCTGCTCGGCGGCAAGCACGAGGCCCCAGAAGAACAGGACCAGCGATAGCAGGTGAGTGAGGCCGTTCCGCAGCCGCCAGGACGCGAAGGCGACCCACGCACCGGCAAGCAACACGGCGACGACCGCACCGAGATAGCCGAGGAGGGCCCACCCGCAGGCGTGCGGATATGGCCATTGGATCATCGCCACGCCGAGTGCCGTGGCGAGCAAGGCGCGCCCCCAGAGTGCGGCGACATTCCAGCGGGGGTTGGCCACGATAGCGCGCGCGGGGCCGCTCGAGCGAGGCCTGGAGACCGGCTGCACGGGCGGGGGCCCACCGTTCGGTCTGAGCTCGCCGATCGGCTCCGCCCCGGCATGGGTGAGCTGGGCGAGGAGGCGGTTCACCTCTCGCTCCATGGCCTTCGCTTTGGGATCGTTCGGGGTGGTGGCCATGGACTCCCGGAGCTGCGGGGAGCAGGCGAAGTCCTGCATCCCGACCGGCTGCATTTGGCGTACCAGCATCCCGGCCCCGGCAGCAAGCGGACTTCCGGTCGCGGTGCAATTCACCGCAATCGCGTTTCGCCGCTGCGGCCGTGCGTTCGCCATGCAGTTTTCTGCTCGAAATCCGGAGTCAGGGTGACAACCTTACGCGTACGGCTCGTCAGCGGACGGGCCGTAGAGCGCCGGCACCGGTTTCTGGTGCAGCCGCAGATACGTCGTGAGCTGCGCCCGATGGTGATACAGATGGTTCAACACGCCCACCCTGATCGCCTCGTAGCGGGTGTCGCTCGAGAGCACGTTGCCCTGCATCAGCAGCTTCCAGCGCGACCCGATCAGGTGCTCGTCCGTGGTCGCCAGGAGCGCGCTCCGCGCCGCGGCGACCGCGCTGTCGAAGGCGCCGAGCAGCTCGTCGGACGAGCCGAAGGCACGCGAGCGGTACTGGCCCGGTGAGGCCAGGTCGAGCCCGTCTTCCATCACGATCGACACGATCCAGCGCGGCATGGTCGCCACCAGGCCCGCGAGATAGCCGAGCGGCATGGACTTCTCGTGCGGCTTCCAGTCGTTCTCCCCTTCCGGGACACGCTCCAGCGCTCGCCGCGTCCCCACCATCTCTCGATCCAGCTCGGCCAGCAGCAGCTCGGTGATCATCGTCATCATCGCCTCCTGGTCTGATGCAGTGACGCCCTATTGACGGAATATGTACCGAGTGGCCGAGTGGTGTCGCCGATGATCGAAGACCTCAAGGCTGCCGGCCGGCCTTGAGCACCAGTGCCGGTCGCGCGAATAGCGTGGGATCCGTCAGAGGATCACCGGCGACCACCACGAAGTCCGCGGCCGCGCCGACGGCGATCTCTCCCAGGTCCCTCCGTCCGATCAGGGCGGCCGCCTCGACGGTGGCCGCCCTGATCGCCTCCGCCGGCGTGAGCCCCGCCTGGACCAGCGCGAGGATCTCGTCGGCATTGCGGCCGTGAGGCAGAACGCCGGCATCGGTGCCCAGCACGACGGGGACGCCGACGGCGCGTAGGAGGTGGAACGAGCGCAGGAGCTCCTCCTTCTGCGGACCGGCGGTCAAGGTCGCCAGCGTCGAGATGACCACCACGCCTGCGGCCTTGAGACGCACCGCCGTGGCCGAATCCACGATCGGCGTGTGGGCCAGGGCCCGCACGCCGTGCTCCGCGGCCAGCTGCGCTCCCGCTCGCCCGATCGCATGGGCGTAGACGGGACGCCCGGCCGCTCGCGCGACCTCCAGCACCGCGTCGAGGGGCCCGGGGCCCAGCTCCACAGAATCGGGTGCGGCGACCGCATCCGCCGGCCAGCCGGTGACGCACACCTTCAGCAAGTCGGCGCCGGCCTCGAGATCGCTTCTCGCGCGGCGCCGGGCCTCCTCCGCGCCGGCCACCGTGGCGCCACCGAACTCGCACACGCCTCCCTTCGCGCCGATCCACGACCCCGCTGCGATCACGCTCGGTCCGGGCGCCTCCCCGCGGGCGATCCGGTCTCTGAGCCTGGGCCCGGCTCCGCCGGCGGAGCCCAGGTCCACCACCGTGGTGAAACCCGCGCGGAGCGTCGCCAATGCGTTTGCCGCGGGATCACCCGCGAGGGTGAGATGGACATGGGCATCGATCAGGCCGGGAAGGATGGTACGACCGTCGAGGTTCAGGGTCCGCGCCCCGGCCGGCGGGTTCCGGACCGCGGCGGGAGGCTGAATCTCCACGATCCGGCCGTCACGCACCACGATCGCCCCGTTGGGACGAAGCACACCCGCCCGGGTGTCGAGGTACTCGCCTCCCCGGACCACCAGTGTCGTATCGAGCGGAGGGCTCGTTGCTCCCTGAAGCAACAGTCCGAGCGCGAGAGCACTCAGCGGTGCGACCAACACAGCGATCCGCCTCATAGGTCATCCCCCTGCTGTAAGAGACCAGAGGCCGGGCGCCCGGCTAGATTCCGGCGTCTCCGACCCGGTTCATCCTACGTCCGATCTCCGCGCGACGCTTCAGCGTACTCTCGCCGGCACCTACACCATCGAGCGCGAGCTCGGCGGGGGTGGCATGTCGCGGGTGTACCTGGCCGAGGAGTCGTCCCTGGGTCGTAGAGTCGTGATCAAGACCCTGCCATCGGAGCTCGCGCGCGCGGTGTCGAGCGAGCGCTTCCGCCGCGAGATCCGGCTCGCGGCGCGGCTCACCCATCCGCACATCGTCCCCCTTCTGACCGCGGGCGAGAGTGACGGGGTGCCCTGGTACACGATGCCGTACCTCGAAGGGACGACCCTCAGGGGACGACTGGCCCAGGGGCCGATGACGATCGCCGAAGCGGTGAGCCTGCTCCGGGACGTGGCGCGCGCGCTGATCTACGCGCACGAGCACGGGGTCGTGCACCGCGACATCAAGCCGGAAAATGTGCTCCTCACCGGCGGCATGGGCATGGTCACCGACTTCGGCATCGCCAAGGCGCTCACGGCGGCCACCGGCGACGGCCAGAGCGGACTCACCACGTTGGGCGTGGTGATGGGGACACCGGTGTACATGGCGCCGGAGCAGGGAGTCGGTGACCCCGCGACCGACCACCGCGCCGACATCTACGCCTTCGGTTGCATGGCCTACGAGGTACTCACCGGTGCGCCGCCCTTCACGGCGGGCACCGCGGTCGCCCTCATCGGCGCGCACGCGATTGACAAGCCCGAGCCGGTGAGTCGCCGGCGCCCCGAAATCCCGGCGGGTCTGGCCGAGCTGGTCATGCGCTGTCTCGCCAAGCAGCCGGCCGACCGTCCGCAGAGCGCCTCCGAAGTGCTCCAGGTGCTCGACGACCTGCCCGCCCGGACCCGCTCGCCGCGACGCGCGAGGCTGCCGCTGGTGGCGGGCGCCGTCGCGATCCTCGCCGGGCTCGCGGTCGTCTTCCTCCCCGGACGGCAAGAGAAACCGGCGGCCACCGCGCCGGGACCGTTCCACGCCGTCGCCGTCCTTCCCTTCGTGAACACAGGCGGCGATCCCGGGGACGAGTACTTCTCCGACGGCATGACCGACGAGCTGGCCCACGCCTTGGCTGGTCTGCCCGACGTCCGGGTGGCGGGACGCGCCTCGTCCTATGCCTACAAGGGAAAGCCGGCGACGGTGCAGGAGATCGGCCGCTCCCTGGGCGTGGAGGGCGTGATCGCCGGCACGGTGAGGCGCGCCGGCGATCGGCTCCGCGTCACGGTGCAGCTCTCCAGCGCCGCGGACGGCTTCCAGCGCTGGTCGCACGAGTACGAGCGGCGGTCCATCGACGTGTTCGAGCTCCAGGACGAGCTGACCGAGGCGATCGTGGCCGAGCTGGAGCCGGCGCTTCGTGGCTCGGCGACGCAGGTAGTGACCGAGCGGCGCGGAACGGCGGATCCAGTGGCGTACGAGCATTACCTTCGCGGCCGGTACTTCTGGGAGCGCCGGGGCACGCCGGCATTGCTGAAGTCACTGGACGAGTACCGCGCCGCCATCGCCCGGGACTCGGGGTTCGCTCGGGCATGGGCCGGGATGGCGATAACCTACGTCGTCCTGCCGCCTACGCCCCGATGGATACCGACTCGATCACCAGGCTCGGTGTCGCGGCCGCGCGGCGCGCGCTCGCGTTGGACTCCTCCCTGGTGGAGGGCCACCTCGCGCTGGCCAACGCGCTGGCGAACGGGATGCGGCTGGAGGAGGCAGAGGCGGAGTACCGCCGCGTGATCGCCCTGGCCCCGAACAATCCTACGGTGCACCAGTGGTACGCCTCGTGCCTGCTAGGCATGGGCCGAGTGGAGGAAGCGCTGGCGGCGTCGCAGCGTGCGGTGGCGCTCGATCCGCTCTCCGCCGTCATCGTCAACGACCAGGCGGCGGTGCTCCTGTCGGCACGCCGCTACGATGACGCGTTCGTCGCCGCCCGCCTCGCGCTGGAGCTCGACTCCACCTTCTCGTACACCCGCATCGTGCTCGCCTGGCTCCACGGCGTCACGGGCCATCCCGATAGCGCACTGGCGCAGCTCGGGCTGGATCCTCCCATGGACCCGGGCCTCACCTGGCGCGGCTCGGGCTGGCGGGGGGTCGCCGCCTGGGCCTACAGCATCGCGGGGCGGCGCGTGGACGCCGAGCGGGTGCGGGCGGAGATCGCGCGGGAGCCGGGCCGGCCCTCGCCCTACGATGAGGCGATGGCCGCGCTGGCACTGGGCGACCGCGAGGGTGCGGTGACGGGGCTGGCCCGGAGCCTGGAGCGGCACGAGCTGCTGGGACTGGATCCGAGCCCTGGGTGCACGCCGGTGTTCGATCCGCTGCACCGGCTCAGCACTTTCCGGCGCCTGATGGCGCGCTACGATATCCGCGTCTGCGAGCGCTAGTCTAGGCAGCGGCTCGCCGAATCTCGGCGACGTCGAGCTTCTTCATCTTTCAGCACCGCGGCCTCGTTGAACGTGAAGTGCGGGCCGCCGTTGAGCGCGGCGGAGCTCCTGGCCGCCGGAGGTCGTCGGGGGGCGGCACCGCTTGACAGAATACGATCGGGATCCATATTAACCGTATGGTTAAACCAAAGGGTTCAACCAAACGGTTAAAGGCGCTCGCACCGGCCGCCCGCCCCGATCAGGAGACCCGGGGCCGGATCCTCGACGCCGCCGACCGCGTCTTCATCCGCAAGGGGACAGCGAGCACCCGGACCCAGGAGATCGCCGACGAGGCCGGGGTCAACAAGGCGCTGGTGCACTACTACTTCGGAACCAAAGCCGTCCTCGCCGATGCCATCTTCGCCCGGGCCCTCGGCACCCTGGTGCCTCGGATCTTCGGGATCTTGGCGGATCCGAACCGGAGCATCGAGCAGAAGGTGCCCGCCATCGTCAAGGAGCAGATCGACTTCCACTCGGTCCATCCCTACATCGCGGGGTACATGGTCGCCGAGCTGCACGCCCATCCGGAGCGCATCGCGCGGATGATGACGGCGCACGGGCGGGTGCCGCTGGACGTGCTGCGGCGACAGCTCCAGGAGGGCGCCCGCGCGGGGAAGCTGCGCCAGATCGCCCCCGAGCAGTTCGTCGCCAGCATGATGGGTCTGCTGCTGTTCCCGTTCGCGATCCGCCCGGCGCTCTGCGAGCTGCTCGGCTTCGATTCCAAGCGATGGGAGGCGTTCCTGGAGGAGCGGCGGCGGGTCCTTCCCGACTTCGTCATGGCGGGGCTTCGACCATGATTCGTACCAGCGTGATCGCACTCGCCCTCCTGGCCGTGCCAGGCGCGTTGCGGGCCCAGGACACACTCAGGCTGTCCGCGATGCAGGAGGCCGCGATCCAGTCGGATCCTCGCGGTCAACAGCGGGAGCTGCTCCGCTCCGCCACCGATCTTCGCCAGGCCGTGATCGGTTCCGACCGACTCCCGCGGCTCACCCTGAACGGTTGGGCGTCTCACCAGAGCGACGTCACCCAGCCCGAGTTCGGGACCCCGGGCGTCACGTTTCCCGAGTTTCCCAAGGACCGCTGGCAGACCACCCTCGATGTGGAGCAGCCGCTCTACGACGCTGGCGACGTTTCGAGACGCAAGGCTGTCGAGCAGGCGCGCCACGCGGAGTCGGAGGCGGGGGTGAACGTGGCGCTCTATGAGCTCCGCTCCGAAGTGAACTCCGCCTTCTATTCGGCGTTTCTGTTCGATCAGCGGACGCACGAGTTCGACGCGCTGGTGGTCGACCTGGACGCGAGGCTCGCCGCCGTACGGGCGCGCGTGGATGCCGGCACCGCCCTCGGCCGGGATGCGGCGGAGATCGAGGCGGAGCTGGTCCGGGCGCAGCTGCGACGGGACGAGGCCCGGGCCTCGCGCCGCGCCGCGCTCGCGATCCTTTCGGATCTGGTCGGCTCACCGGTGGACACGGCTGCGGTTCTGACGCTGCCCGAGTAGGCGCCCGAGTTCGCCGCACCCTCCGACCCGGCGGCCCTCGCGGCCCTACGGCAACGACCCGAGTTCGAGCAGCTCCGGCTCTCGCGTCTGCGGCTCGACCGTGAGGCCGAGGCGACCAGCGTGGAGAAC
>DATLHD010000175.1:0-9706 GCA_035540075.1 Gemmatimonadales bacterium | reverse complement strand
CGCCATCTCTTCGACGTGGCGGCCGGTTTGGAATCGCAGGTGCTCGGTGAGGCCGAGGTGCTGGGCCAGGTCCGGCAGGCGTACGATGCGGCCCGGGCCGCCGGCACCGCGAACCGGCTGATCGACACCATCCTTTCCGCGGCGCTCGTCGCCGGACGCCGCGTGCGCCGGGAGACGAAGCTGGGACGCCACCCCGCCTCGGTGGGATCGGCGGCGGTGGAGGTGGCCGCGTCGCTCGCACCGCTCGAGCCTGCGCGCGTCCTCATCGTCGGCGCGGGCGAGGTGGCCGAAGCGGTATTGCGGGCGCTTCGCGGTCGGACGTATCGAACTGCGGTAGTGACCCGGCGACTGGAGCGCGCAGCCTCGCTCGCGTCCTCGTTCGGTGCCGTGGCGGGGGAGTGGGACGCACTGGATGCGATGCTCGCCGCCGCCGAAGTGGTTTTCGTCGGCACCTCGGCGTCCGTCCCCGTGCTCGAGGCCGCGCGCCTCGCGGAAGCGGTGGGCCACGGCGGCCGGCAGGTCGCCGTGTTCGATCTGTCGGTGCCGCGCAACGTCGATCCGGCCGCCCGAGACGTCCCCGGGGTCAAGCTCTTCGATCTGGACGATCTCCAGCAGCTTCGCTGTCCGGTGGAGGGATTCAGCTCGCCCACGATCGACCACGCCCGCCGTCTGGTGAAGGAGGAGCTCGAGCGGCTCAAGGGTACCCTCCGCGCCCGGGCGGCAGGGCCTCGTCTGGCGGAGCTACATCGCATGGCGGCCCGTCTCGCGGAGGAAGAGGCGGAATTGGCGCTTGCCCAGATGGGTCCCGTGAGTGAGCGCGAGCGCCAGGTTGTGAAGGAGATGGCCGAGCGGCTGGTCCGTCGGGTGCTCTATCCTGTCAGCCGCACGGTTCGGGAGGGAGGCGGACTCCCCGAGGTGCCCGCCGCGCCGTAGTCAGCCCGCGACAGGCTTCAACTTCTCGCCCCGCGCGCGCCGGGTGGTCCGGGCCGCGGGGTTCAGCACGTTCCGGCACTGCGGGTTGGTGCAGCCCGGACAGCGCATCGGGTACTGGGTGCTGGAGACTTCTCCCGACGCGAGGTGCTCGCGGACGATGTCCGACAGAGCGTCCAGGAAGCGGGGACGCTCGTTCAGCGCCGGCGCACGCCGGTAGTGCGTGATCCCCACCTGGTGCGCCACCTCACCGTACTCCCGGTCCAGCTCCGACAGCGTCTCGATGTGATCGCTGGTGAAGGCGATCGGAATCACCAGCACCCGCTTCTCACCCCGTGCCCCCAGTCGACGGATCACCTGCTCCGTGCTCGGCCCCAGCCAGCGTACGGGCCCCACGTCGGATTGGTAGGCGAGGATGTAGGCGTTGCTCACGCCCAGGCGCTCGACTACCGACTGCACCGAGGCACCGACCTCCTGCGGGTACGCGTCGCCGCGGTCGATGACGTTCAGCGGTAGCGAGTGGGCACTGAACAGCAGAACCACGTGGTCTCGCTCCGCCGGATCGAATCCTTCCAGCCCTTCTCGGACGGTTTCGGTCATCGCCTCGATGAACACCGGGTGCACGGGCCAGCGGTCGATGATGCTCCAGCGGAATACGTCGCGCAGGCCCGTGCGGCTGGCGGCCCGCCAGAGCTCGTTGAGGCTGGAGCCGGTGGTGCTGCAGGAGAACTGGGGATACTGCGTGAAGGCGACCGCGCGCTCCACGCCGTCGGCGTGCATGGCGCGAAGCGCGTCCTCGCTCTTGGGCTTGACGTAGCGGAAGGCGACGTAGAACTGGTGTGGCGCGGTCTCGGGGGACAACCGGTCCAGCCGCTCGACCATCCCCTGGCCTTGCGCGCGGGTGTAACGGAGGATCGGCGAACCGCCGCCGATGCTGGCGTAGAGCCCCTTGACCCGCGGTGTCCGCCGTCGGGCGATGAAAGGACCGAGCCAGCTCTGGAAGGGGAGCTGGATGATCTCGTGGTCGGCGAAGAGCTCGAGCAGGAAGGGCTCCACCTCGTCCAGGTTGGCCGGCCCGCCGAGGTTCATCATCACGATGCCCGTTTTCACCTTGCCCATGGCGGCAATATAACTGCCTAGTCCCGCACCAGACCGGCCTCCAGGGCGAGCCTCGTGAGCCCCGCGACCGTCCGGACTCCTAATTTCTTCATCAGGTTCTCGCGATGGCTCTCCACCGTGCGAGGACTGATGCCGAGCTGGGCGGCCATCTCGCGGTTGGTATGACCCTGGGCGACGCCGATCAGCACCTGGCGTTCCCGGGCCGTGAGCTGCGTCAGTGTGCCCGAGGAGGTCGCGGCGGGGTCTCCCCGAACGACGGCGCTCAGCCTGCCCGCGATGGGCGGGCTGAAGAAGGACTCGCCACGCCGCACCGCCCGGATGGCGCCGCGCAGCTCGGTGGCCGCCGTATCCTTGAGCAGGTAGCCGTGGACTCCCGCCCTGAGGCTCTCCAGCACGTACTCGGTGTTGTCGTGCATGCTGAGGATGAGCACCTGGGTCTCGGGCGCACGCTCCCTGAGCTCGGCCGCGACTCGAAGGCCGGAGGTGCCGGGCATGGAGATGTCGAGCACGGCCACATCGGGCCGCAGGGTGGCGGCCAGCTCCAGAGCCTCCGTGCCGGTCGAGGCCTCCCCCACGACCACGAATCCGGGCTCGCTCTCCAGCACGTGGCGGATACCGGTGCGGACGATCGCGTGATCGTCGGCGACGAGTACCCGGATCGGCGTCTCAGTCACGAGCGCCGGTCTCCGCCGGGAGCCGCACCTCGAGCAGCGCACCCGCACCGGCCTGACCCCCGAATCGTACGGTGCCCCCGAGCGCGCCGATCCGCTCCCGCATCCCCGCGAGTCCCATGTGGCCCCCGCGCTCCAGCTCCTCGGGCCGGGCGCCATTGGGGCCGCGACCGTCGTCCCTTACTTCCAGCAGCACGCCCTCCCGGCTCACCGAGATGCCGATGTCCACCGAGCGCGCCTGCGCGTGCCGCAGCACGTTCGAGAGCGCCTCCTGGAGCGCGCGGAACAGGGCGAGCTCCGCCTCCTCGGAAAGCGGCGGAAGAGTGGCGGGCGCGTCCAGCTCCACGCGCATGCCGCTCCGCTCGCCGAACTCCGCGACCAGCGATCGGAGCGCGGGCAGGAGTCCGAGGTCGTCCAGGAGGGATGGCCGCAGGTCGTTGGTGACGTTGCGTATGCTGCTGATCCCCTTGTCGATGAGCCCGAGCACCTGGTCCAGGCGAGCGCTCTGTGCCGGCGGCAGGCCGTCCCGCAGCACCCCGAGCTCGATCCGGACCGCGGAGAACACCTGGCCGGTCTCGTCGTGGAGCTCGCGGGAGAGCCGTCGGCGCTCGTCTTCGTGCTGCTCGATCATCCGCGCCGAGAGGCTCGCGAGCTCGAGGGTGCGCGCCTCCAGGCGGCGGTAGAGGTCCGTGTTCTCCAACGCGGCGCCCACCTGCTGGCCCAGCGCGACCAGAAACCGGTCGTCGAGCGCGGTGAACGGGTCCCGGGCGTCGCCCACGAGCACGAGCGCGCCCATGGTCGCCTGGTTGCGGAACAACGGGAGTACGGCGGCATACGGATAGGCGCCTGTCGCGCGGTCCTTCCACTGGTCGGTGACCTGCGGAAGACCCGTGCTGAGCGCCTGGGTGATGACGTCGGTGGCGCGCGAATCGGGTGCCGCCTCGGCTCCACCATACACGCCGGCGCCGCGCGCGAAGCTGGGTCTGCCGTCTTCGGCGAGGAAGAGCGCGCTGCCCCGTACCGCCGGAAGCGTCAGCGGGCGCGCGAGGAGCGCATCCAGCACATCCTGCTGCCGTCCCGCCTGCTGCAGATCACCCGAGAGATCGCTCAACGCCCCGAGGCCGCGCCGCAGGTCGTCGAGCACGAGGAGCAGAATGCCGGTGCCGACGGCGAGGGTGAGCAGGATGTCGATGTAGTAGCCCCAGGGATTCCAGGCGCCACGGGCACGCAGGACGGGGTAGTCCAGGTGGTGAAGGCCCCAGAGGAGGAAGGCGGATGCGAGGAGCGTAGCGCCGCTGGAGCGAACGCTTTGCCGGTAGCGCAGGAACACCCACCCGGTCCACAGGGTCGCGAGGCTGAGGAAGAGGACCGCCGGCCCCACGGCCCAGAGGAAGTGATCGAGACGGTAGATGGCGACGTACGACCACACCGCCGGGAAGAGCACCAGCGCGAGATACCAGTGCCGCCAGCGGAGCCCGCGGGAGAACACCAGCGCGGCATAGAGCAGCGCGAGGGCGGTCCACCCGGTGACCACCTGGTGCCAGTAGAGCCAGATCCAGTCGCCGGTGAGGAGAAAGCTGACGATGGCGGCGATCCGGACGCTGTAGAGGCCCCACGCCGCCGCCCACCAGGCGAAATACGGCTTGCGGTAGCGCCCGTAGATGAACCCGCACAGCGCCGCCAGGCCGAGAGTTATGACCGCCTGGAGGAAGGCCGCGTGCAGCTCGGTCGTGGCGGCGGTGGGGATGGGATCCTGCATGGGCAGTAACAAACGCGGCGGGGGAAGGGAGCGCAACTTGGAGTGTCATCCCGAGCGAAGCGAGGGACCTTGCCAGGGCGGGCCAGATCCCTCGCTTCGCCCGGGATGACAGTCGTGCTTCAGTACCACCCGATCGGCTTCTCGTCCAGATTGATGAATACCTGTTTCGTCTCCAGGTACTCCTCCACTCCCCAGTGTCCGAGCTCCCGGCCGAAGCCGCTCATCTTGTACCCGCCCCACGGCGCCTCGACGAAGGTCGGCTGCATGTGGTTGACCCACACGATCCCGGCCTCGAGCGCCTTCACCACCCGAAATGCCTTGAAGATGTCCCGCGTCCACACCGCGGCCGCGAGCCCGTAGGGCGACGCGTTCGCGATCCGGATCGCGTCGGCCTCGTCCTTGAACGGAATGACGCTCATCACCGGCCCGAAGATCTCCTCCTGGGCGATCTTCGCGTCATTGTCCACGTCGTAGAAGATGGTGGGCTCGACGTACCAGCCCTTCTCGAACTGCTTCGGCTTCCCGCCCCCGACGGCGACCTTCGCCTCGCGCCGGCCCACGTCGAGATAACCCGTCACCCGGTCACGCTGCTCCGCGCTCACCAGGGGACCCATCTTGGTCTCGCGGTCCACCCCGGGGCCGAGCCGGATGGTCTTCGCCTTGGCCGCGGCGGCGTCCACGAACTTGCGGTAGATGTCCTTCTGGACCAGCACGCGGCTCCCGGCCGAGCACACCTCGCCCTGGTTGATGAAAGTGCCGAACAGGGCGCCGTCCACCGCGTTCTCAAAGTCGGCGTCGCTGAAGAAGATGTTGGGCGACTTGCCACCCAGCTCGAGGGAGACCCGCTTGAGCTGGTCGGCCGCGTTTCGCATGATGAGCTTGCCGACTTCGGCGCTGCCGGTGAAGGCGATCTTGCGCACCTTCGGGTGCGCCACCAGCGGCGCCCCCGCACCCGGGCCGTCCCCGGTGACGATGTTCACCACGCCGGGCGGCAATCCCACCGCCTCGAAATCCTCGGCCAGCTTCAGGACGCTAAGAGGAGTCTGCTCCGCCGGCTTGAGCAGCACCGTGCAGCCGGCCGCGAGCGCGGGGGCGATCTTCCAGGCTGCCATGAGCAGCGGATAATTCCACGGAATGATCTGCCCCGCGACCCCCATCGGCTCCCGGATCGCCAGGGAGATCGCATCGGCGGGCACCGGCAGGACCTCGCCGTTGATCTTGGTGGCGAGCCCGCCGTAGTACTCGAAGCAGGTGGCCGCGTCGTCCATGTCGTACTCGGATTCGACGATCGGCTTCCCGGAGTTGATCGTCTCCACCAGCGCCAGCTCGTCCCGTCTGGCGCGGACGCGCTCGGCCAGGCGGAACAGGACCCGGCCCCGCTCCTGCGCGCTGACGGTGCGCCAGCCGTCGTAGAACGCACGGTACGCCGCCTGAGCGGCGAGGTCGATGTCCTTCGCACTCCCCGCCGGGCAAGTCGCGACCACGCCCTCGGTAGAGGGATCGTAGACGTCGAACGTCTTGCCGTCCGTGGCGTCCACGAATTTTCCGTCGATGTACATCTGATACTTGGCGACCTCGGCCTTGCGGGACTTGGTTTTCGCCGTTGCCGTGCTGGTCATACGGCTCCTCCGGTGCTGCTGCGCCTATTGGCTGACTTGGTAGGATGTGCTGGGGCAACCGGAATCTACGGAGTACGACGGTATGACGGTAAGGCGGTAATGTCACCCTGAGCGCAGCGAAGGGGGCCATTCCGGCATGATCGCCCTTCGCTCCGCCTGGGCGGACACTCTTACCGCTACGCCGCAGCGGTCTCCGGTCTGGACAACCGGGGTACGCGGGGCACCCCCGTCCGCGCGGTTTCATCCCGGATGTGCCACGGCATCCCTTCCCTCGCAATGAGCTCGAGGAATGGATCCGGATTGAACTGCTCGGGCGACATGACTCCGGGACCGCCCCAGACCCCCTGCTCGATGAGCCGGGCCGCGATCACCGGCGGGATTCCGGTTTGGTACGCGGTCGCCTGTACGCCGAGCTCGGCGTAGGCCGTCTCGTGATCCGAGACGTTGTAGATGTAGTAGGCCCGCGGCTCGCCGTTCTTGAACCCGCGGACCAGGGTCCCGACGCAGGTCTTGCCGCGCATCCTGCCCGCGAGGTCCTTGGGCTGGGGGAGCAGCGAGACCACGAGGTCGCGCGGCGCGATGGAGACGTCGCCCACCTGTACCCGGTCCTTGCCGGACAGGCCGAGCCGTTTCATCACCCGCAAGGTCTCGACCGTCACGTCGTCCATGCAGAGCTTGAAGTCGACTACCCGCGCGTTCGGGAAGAAGCGCGGCAGGGTTTTCGACTCCTCGTGGTCCACGTAGTAGCAGTTGAGGGTGCCGAGCTCCGGAAACTCGAACGGCTCGAATCCGGTGAGCGGCTCCTCCAGCTGGTACCGGCCGTCGCGCCAGCTGACGGCCTTGCAGAGGCATTCGTCGATGAAGACCCAGGGACTGAAGGCCGCCACGAACCCGTCGTGCCCCTGGCAGACGGAGTTGTCGCCGTCGCGAACCCTGATCTCGGTGACCGTGTCCAGCAGGTGCTTCGCGGCGTAGGCGGCGTAGACGTTGGTGGTGCCGGGGTCGGCCCCCATCCCAAGGAGGGCGAGCCGTCCGGCGGCCCGGAATTCCCCGTCGAGGGCGAACTGGTCCTCCAACTTGGGGACCCCGTCCGCATCGGTGCCGCCGCTCGCCAGGTCGATGTAGTCGCAGCCCGCATCCAGGCAGGCGCGCATCACCTGAAGATTGGTGACGGGCAAGGCGGCGTTCAGGACGATGGTGCTGCCGGTTTCACGGATGGCGCGGGCTACTGATGCTCGATCGCCGGCATTCAGGCCGATGGCCGAGACGCGTGGATCGTTGAGCCGATCCGCTAGAAGGGAGGCGCGGGCGGACACCGCGTCGGCGATGATGAGCTGCTCGAGCATCGCCTCCTGCACGAATTTGAGGGCGGACACGGTCCCCACCGCGCCGGCGCCCAACATCAGGGTTTTCACAAACTCCTCGTTTCGGGTGAAGCGGGACTCGGTCTGGAGGACTGGCCTCCTCGCCCCCCCCGCATATAGGGGCTCGCAGCTCAAGGAGATCGTCAGCTGCGAGGAGTGGACCCTCCGCTTTGTCGGAGGATGCAAACACGCCCGCCCCAGTGGGGCCGACGCATAGGCATCATAGCGCTCGCCCCCCACCGACTGTCCAGCGCCGGGTGGCGTTCGGGGCGCACCCCAGAGCTGGAGGGCGCATGCTATTCACACGGCAAGTAATTGAGTCGCCGAGTGTTGCGAGAGTGCTTTACAGTCCGGCCGAATAGTTATTCAGCCGAGCCCACGGTCCCGATCCAGCGCTCGACCTGGTGCCGCAGCCTGGGCAGGGTCACCCCGCCGCTCCCCTTCGCACCGGAAGTATCTTTCGCTTCACCCCCTCACGATCTCAGCCCTCGAGGCTAGCATGGCCGGCGTCATTCGTATCCGGACCGACATCCCGGGGCCGAAAAGCCGCGAGCTTCTCGCGCGCCGCGCGGCCGCGGTGCCGCGCGGCGTTCCCGCAGTCACCTCGATCGCGGTGGCGCACGCGGAGGGCGCGGTCGTCACCGACGTGGACGACAATCGGCTGATCGATTTCGGGGGCGGCATCGGCGTCGTGAATACCGGCCATCGTCACCCCGGCGTGGTGAGTGCGGTACGCGATCAGCTCGACCGCTTCGCGCACGTCTGCTTCCCGGTCTCCACCTACGAGCCGTACGTCGAGCTGGCCGAGCGGCTGAACCGGGTGACGCCGGGGACCCACGAGAAGCGCACCTTCTTCGTGAACAGCGGGGCGGAGGCGGTGGAGAACGCGGTGAAGGTCGCCCGCACGTTCACCGGCCGGCAGGCGGTCGTCTGCTTCGAGCACGGCTTCCACGGCCGGACCAACCTCGCCATGGCGCTGACCTCGAAGGTCGTGCCCTACAAGAAGGGCTTCGGACCGTTCGCGCCCGAGGTGTACCGTCTGCCGTTTCCCTACTGCTACCGCTGCGAGAAGGCGGACCGGCGGACCGGCGGACCGGCGGACGGGTGCTGCATGGCTAGCGTCGGGTGGCTCGAACAGCACTTCGCCGCCCTGGTGGATCCGGGCTCCGTGGCGGCGGTGGTGATGGAGCTGGAGCTGGGCGAAGGCGGATTCGTTCCGGCACCGGTGGAGTACGTCCGGGCGCTCGTCGCCTTCGCGAAGGCGCACGGCATCCTGTTCGTGGCCGACGAGATCCAGACCGGCTTCGGGCGCACGGGGGCGATGTTCGCCTGCGAGCACTACGGCCTGGTGCCCGACATCATCACGACCGCGAAGTCCCTCGCCGGGGGACTTCCGCTCGCGGCCGTCACCGGCCGGGCCGAGGTCATGGAAGCGGCGGAGCCCGGCGGCCTGGGCGGCACCTATGGGGGGAACCCCTTGGCATGCGCCGCCGGGCTCGCGGTGCTGGACGCGATGGATCGCGAGCGCATCCCGGAGCGCGCACGGCATGCCGGAGAGCGGATCGCGACCCGCTTCCGCCTCTGGGCCGAGCGCTATTCCTGCATCGGCGACGTGCGCGGGCTCGGTGCGATGGTGGGAATGGAGCTGGTCGTCGACCGCGAGTCCCGCCGGCCCGACAAGGCGCTCACCGGCCGGCTCCTCGCCGCCGCGCTGCGGCGCGGTCTCATTCTCCTTTCGGCCGGCACCTACGGCAACGTGGTGCGGGTGCTTGCCCCACTCACGGTGGACGACGCGCTGCTCGACGAAGGTCTCGACGCGATGGGCGAGTCGCTCGCCGAGGCGGTCGGCGACTCTCGACAGCCCTCCTAGCGGACAGTACTCTTTCCCCGAGCCCTCACCTGCAACGAGCCTCCGGGAAGGATCCCTCCGCGTGGTCGCCTCGCCCCCGCCTCCGTCTCCCTCTGCGCCCGTAGTGCAGTTGGCTCACGTCACCAAGACATTCGGCGACGTGAAAGCGGTGAACGACGTCTCCCTCGATATTCAGCGGGGCGAGTTCTTCTCGATGCTCGGCCCTTCCGGGTGCGGGAAGACCACCACGCTCAGACTGCTGGCGGGGTTCGAACAGCCCGACGAGGACGGCGGCGAGGTGCGCCTCATGGGCGAGGTCGTGAACCGGCGACGGCCGTACGAGCGGAAGGTTGCGATGGTGTTCCAGAACTATGCGCTGTTCCCCCATCTCTCGG
>DATLHD010000174.1:0-12560 GCA_035540075.1 Gemmatimonadales bacterium | reverse complement strand
ACCGGGAGCGTGGTCTACGTGGACAACGGGTATCACGCAATGGGGATGGCGGTCGCGCCGCAGGCATGAGATAGCCCGCATGGCGGACGAGCTGCTCTCGCGCGAGGACGGTCCGGTCCACCGGCTGACGCTCAATCGCCCGGAGCGACGCAACGCCCTGACACCCGAGCTCGCCGCCGCCGTTGCCCAGGAGCTGGACCTGATCGAGGAGCGCGGCGCCGCCCTCGTCGTCGTGCTCACCGGCGCCGGCGGCCACTTCTGTGCCGGCCTCGACCTCCGCTGGCTCCGATCGCTGGGCGCGGTTCCGCCCGTGCCCCAGTTGCAGCGCGGACTCGCCGCTTTCCAGTCCGCCGTCATCGCGATCGTCCGTTGCCAGTTGCCTGTGATCGCGGAGATCCAAGGATCCGCGGCGGGGTTCGGCCTCGACCTCGCGCTCGCCTGCGACATGCGGTTCGCGGAGTCCGGCGCGACGCTCACTTCCGCCTTCTCGCGGATGGGCCTGGTCCCCGACGGCGGGTCCACCTTCAACCTGCCCAGGCTGGTAGGCCTGGGTCACGCGCTGCGATTCCTCATGACCGGTGAGACGGTGAGCGCGGAGCGCGCCTGCGCGCTCGGCCTGGTGGACGAGGTCCAGCCGGATGGCGAGCTGGAGGCCGCGGTCACCTCCGCGGCGAAAGCGATCGCAGCCGCCGCCCCGGCGAGCGTCCGCGCCATCAAGCGGCTGGTGCGAGCCGACGAGCTCGGCGGCCTGGAGCAGGCGCTCTCCGCCGAGGGCGCGGCCCAGATCCAGGCGCTCCAGAGCCCGGAGTTTCAGCGCCGGCTCGAGGCCTTCGTCAACCGATGATCCCACCGCCGTCGCGAGTCTTCGCCCCCGATCTGCTGGCGGGGCGCGTCGCGCTCGTCACCGGAGGGGGCACCGGGATCGGTCTCGGCATCGCCTCCTGTCTCGCGGCCGCGGGCGCGACCGTCGCCATTGCAAGCCGGAAGCCGGAGCACCTCACCGCCGGCGCGGAAGCCCTGCGCGCGCAGGGAGCCACGGTGATGACGGTGGAGACCAACGTGCGGGAGCCCGAGGCGGTGCGGACCACGGTGGAGCGGGTCGCTGGGGAGCACGGCCGGATCGATCTTCTGGTGAACAACGCCGCCGGCAACTTCTACGCGCCGTCCGCGGGACTGTCGCCCAACGCCTGGCGCGCGGTGGTGGAGACCGATCTCTACGGTACCTTCTATTGCTGTCAGGCCGTGTATCCGGTGATGAAGGCGCAGGGCGGCGGGAGGATCGTCTCGATCTCCATGACCCTGCATTACCGCGGCTGGCCGCTCATGGCGCACGCCACGGCCGCGAAGGCGGGCGTGGACGCGCTCACTCGCACCCTGGCGCTCGAGTGGGCGGAAGACCGGATCACCGTCAACGCGGTTGCGCCGGGCCCGATCCCGACCGAGGGAGTGCAGCAGGCCTTCACCCCGCCCGGCGGCGCGCCGAACGTGCCGGCCATGGACGAGTACGCGACCCGCGCGATCCCGCTCGGGAGGTGGGGAAAGCCCGAGGACGTCGGCCACCTGGTCACGTTCCTCGCCAGTCCGGCCGGCGAGTGGATCACGGGGGCGATCTTCGTGGTGGATGGAGGGACCTGGCTGGCCGGGGGCCGGGGATAGGAGACCGCGATGTTTCTGGGACACTTCGGAGCGGCACTCGCCTTCAAGCGGCTCGAGCCCAAGCTGTCCCTGGGTACGCTGTTCCTCGCGGTGCAGCTGCCCGACATCCTCTGGGGCGCGTTCCTGTTGCGCGGCTGGGAGGAGGTCCGCATCGACCCCGGCTACACCGCCGTGACACCGCTGCAGTTCATTCATTATCCGATCTCGCACAGTCTGCTCGGGATGGCAGGCTGGTCGCTCGCCATGGCGGCCGTCTATTACTCGTGGCCCACCCGAGATACCAGCCGGCACTGGCAGGCTGCAGCGCTGGTAGGCCTCGCCGTTCTCTCCCACTTTCCGCTCGACCTCATCGTACACGTGCCCGACCTGCCGCTCGGCGGGGACAGCCCGGTTCGCCTCGGGCTCGGGCTGTGGAATCACCCGGTGGCGACGCTGCTGGTGGAGCTGGCGAGCCTGGCGGCGGGGGTGGCGGTCTACGTCGCACTTCGCTCGACGCGGCACCCCGTGCGGCCGGGTCGCCTGGCGGGCCTGCTGACGGTGCTGGCCGCCATCTACCTGCTCAACTTCTTCGGCCCGCCGCCGCCGAGCGTCACCGCCATTGCCGTGGCCGACATCGTCGGCCTGTTGCTGCTCGTTGTCTTTGCCGCTTGGGCCGACCGCCGCGCAACTCCCGCCGAGGTGACCGCCGCCCGGGTGAAGCACCGCTAGCCCGTGGACCGACTATTCTTCGCCCTCGGCTCGGCATCCGCGCTGGTCGCGGTGGCCGCGGGCGCCTTCGGAGCGCACGGTCTCCGTGCCCGGCTCTCGCCCGACCTCCTGGCGGTGTTCGAGACCGCGGCGCGCTACCAGATGTACCACGCGCTCGCGCTGCTCGCGGTGGGCTGGGCTGTGATCCGCTGGCCTGGCCCCTGGCCGGTCCGGGCGGGATGGCTCTTCGCGGTGGGCACCCTGCTCTTTTCGGGAAGCCTCTACGCGCTGGCGCTGAGCGGGATGCGATGGCTGGGCGCCGTCACACCCCTTGGCGGCCTCGCCTTCCTCGCAGGCTGGACCTGCCTCCTTCTGGGCATGCTGCGGCGCTGACCTGCCCGGCTGTACCCTCTGCTACAAATAAGTAACGATCTGTTCAATTCCTCCGGGCACCTTGCGCCCGGCTCAGGGGGGACTACATTCAGCGGCTTGTTGATTGGCCGTACAATTAGTTCACAAGAGGGCCGCGTTGACCAAGACACCCCCGCTGTCCCCCGACACCGAAGAGGATCGCCGCCGCTGGAGTCGGCGGCCCGAGTCCCGGCCCGCCGAGATCCTCAAGGCGGCGTTTGCGGTCTTCACCGAGGCCGGCTACGACCGCACCACGTTCGCCGACGTCGGCAAGCGCGCGGGCGTGAGCCCGGCCCTCGTGGTGCACTACTTCGGCACCAAGGCCGAGCTCTTCACGGCGGTCATCCAGGACCGTTTCGGCAGCTTCATCGCCGCCGAGGAGGCGCTGCTGGCCTCCCATCGGGGCAGTTACCGCGAGCTGCTTCACCGCCTCCTGCGACGCTTCTGGGAATACCTGTGGGAGCCGGGGAGCATCGAGCTGGCGGTCATCGTGAAGGCCGAGCGGGCCGAATTCCCCGAGTGCGTCCGCACGGTGTCGCAGGTCGGCGCTCGCTGGCGCCGGCTGATCGAAGGCGTCCTGGAGGCCGGACGGCAGCAGGGCGAATTCGTCGTGTCCGGCCCTCACATGGCCCGGGTCATTACCGCCATGGTGATGGGCCTCGCCGAGGCGAGCCGGTGCTTCAGCACCGTCGAGTCGCCGGCCCCTTCCCCTGAAGAGTTGTGGAGTGCCCTCGTCGCCTTCCTCGACCACGGCGTCCTCGTCCCGCAAGGAGAAGCACAGTGATCCCCCAGAGACTGAATATCGCGATGCTGGCGATCGTGGCCGCCGCGTGCAGCAACGGCGATGCGACACCGCCGGCGCCGCCGCCCGCGGAGGTCGGGGTCGTCACGGTCGAGCCGCGCACCCTGCCGCTCGAATACGAGTTCGTCGGCGAGGTGGAGTCGATCAAGCGGGTCGAGGTCCGGCCCCGGGTGGACGGCGTCATCGAGGAGCGGCCCTTCACCGAGGGCTCGTTGGTCAAGCGTGGCCAGGTCCTCTACCGCCTGGAGCGGGTCCGCTACGAGGCCGCCTACCGGAGCGCGGCCGCCCGCCTGGCCAACGCCAAGCGGCTGGTGGAGCGGCTGGAGCCGCTGCTCGCCCGCAAGGCGGTCGCGCAGCAGGACGTGGATAACGCCCGCACCGAGTTCGAAGCGGCGCAGGGGGCCTACGACGAGGCGCAAAAGGACCGGAACGACGCCGTGGTCCGCGCCGAGATCGACGGGCGGATCGGCCGCACCCAGCTGGAGGTCGGCGCCCGGGTCACCGGTCCGGGGGACCTGCTCACGACGATCGAGCAGGTGAACCCGGTGTACGTCACCTTCCGGCCCTCCGCGCAGGACCAGCAGGATTGGCGGAGCGACGAGCGAAGCCGCCGGCTGGTTCAGCCGGGGAGCGACCTCGAGGTGAAGGTGGTCCTGCCGAACGGCACCGAGGCTCCCCGCGGGGGGCGGCTCGACTACGTGAGTCCGTCGGTGGATCCCGGCACCGGCACGTTGGAGCTGCGCGCGTCGTTCGACAACCGCGATCGCTCGCTGGTCGCGGGCCAGTTCGTCCGGGTCCGGCTCCACGGGTTCGAGCGCGACAGCGCGCTCGCGGTGCCGCGACGCGCGGTGCAGCAGTCGCTCGACAGGCAGTTCGTGCTCGTCGTCGAGAAGGGCGACACCGCCCAGGCGCGCAACGTCGAGACCGGCACCTGGAGTGGCGACTGGTGGATCATCGAGAGCGGGCTCCAGGCCGGTGAGCGGGTCGTGGTGGAAGGAGTCCAGAAGACGGCACCGGGACAGCCGGTACGGCCGGTGATGCTGGCCGATAGCGCCGTCGCGGATAGCACCGTCGCGGATAGCGCGCAGGGAGGCACGCAGTGAGTGTGACCCAGGAGAGCGCCGGCAAGCAGCTCTACTTCTTCGTCCGGCGGCCGGTCCTGGCCGCCGTGATCTCCATCGTGATCGTGCTGCTGGGCACGTTCGCCCTGATCGGCCTGCCGGTGGCGCGCTACCCGCAGATCACGCCTCCGTCGGTGCAGGTGAGCGCCACCTACCCCGGCGCGACCGCCGAAGACGTGGCCCAGGCCGTCGCGGCGCCGATCGAGCAGCAGCTCTCGGGGCTCGACGGGCTGCTCTACTACCGGTCGTCCAACTCCAGCAACGGCGTGATGAACCTGCAGGTGTACTTCGACATCGGCCGGGATCAGGACATCGCCGCGGTGGACGTGCAGAACGCCATCAAGGTGGCCGAGCCGCAACTGCCGGAGGAGGTACGCCGTCAGGGCGTGGTGATCAAGAAGGCGCAGACCGACATCCTGCTGGTAGCGTCGGTCACCAGCGCCGATCCGCGCTACGATGCGACCTATCTCGCCAACTACGCCAAGCTCTACGTGGTGGACGAGCTCAAGCGGCTCAACGGCGTGGGCGATGCCACCGTCTTCGGCGGACTCGACTTCGCCATGACGATCCGGCTCGACCCCGACCGCATGGCCCAGCTCGGCATCACCGTGGGCGACGTGCGCGACGCGGTGCAGGAGCAGAACGCCACCAACCCCGCCGGAACGCTCGGACGGGAGCCGGCGCCGAAGGGCACCCAGCTCACCCTGCCGGTGACCACGCTGGGCCGGCTCACGACCGCCGACCAGTTCGCCGACGTGATCGTGCGCGCCCGGGAGGACGGCTCCTTCGTGCGGGTGCGCGACATCGGCACCGTCGAGCTCACCTCCCAGAACCTCGACCTGATCGGCCGGATGAACGGCCAGCCCACGGCGAACATCCTGCTCTACCTCCGACCCGGCGCCAACCAGCTGCAGGTGAAGAAGGCGTTCACCGCGCGAATGAACGAGCTGGCCAAGGCCTTCCCCTCCGGCGTGACCTGGACCATCCCGTTCGACACCACGCCGTTCGTCACCGCCTCGATCGAGGAAGTGGTGAAGACGCTGCTCGAGGCGATGGCGCTGGTGACGCTGGTGGTCTTCCTCTTTCTCCAGAGCTGGCGCGCCACCCTGATCCCGATCCTCGCCGTGCCGGTGAGCATCATCGGGACCTTCCTCGGCCTCGCGGCCCTGGGGTACTCGGTCAACCTGCTCACCCTCTTCGCCCTCGTGCTGGCGATCGGCATTGTGGTGGACGACGCCATTGTGGTGATCGAGAACGTCGAGCGCATCATGGACGAGGAGAAGGTCCCCGCCAGAGTCGCCGCCGACAAGGCGATGGGCCAGGTGGGCGGCGCGCTGGTCGCGATCGTGCTGGTGCTCTGCTCAGTGTTCATCCCGGTGGCGTTCCTGGGTGGGATCACCGGTACCATGTTGCGGCAGTTCGCCGTGACCCTGGTGATCGCGGTGGTGCTCTCCGGCATCGTGGCGCTCACCCTGACGCCGGCGCTCTGCGCGATGCTCCTCAAGGAGACGCCGCACGACACCCACAATCGCTTTTTCCGCCGATTCAACGACTGGTTCGACCGGACCACCGGCGGCTACGTCGGCCGGGTGGGCGCCATGCTGGGCCGGCCGCGCACCTGGCTGGCGGCCTTCGGCGTGATCCTGGCGCTGGCCTTCGTGCTCTACAGGCGGGTGCCGGCCGCGTTCATTCCGACCGAGGACAAGGGCTTCTTCGTGATCGCGATTCAGCTGCCCGACGGTGCCTCGCGGCAGCGCACCGACGCGGTGGTCGAGCGGGTGGAGGGCATGCTGCGGAAGGAGCCCGGCGTCCGAACCTTCGCCGCGCTGGTGGGGTTCAACCTGCTGGCTCAGGCGAACCAGTCGAACGGCGCCACCATGTTCGCGCTGCTCCAGCCGTGGGACGAGCGGGACAAGGACAACACGGTGGACGCGATCCTTGGCCGGATCAACGGGCAGCTGTTCGGGATGAAGGACGCGCTCGCCTTCGGCTTCAACTTCCCCGAGATCCCCGGCCTCGGCACGACGGCGGGCCTCGAGCTCAACCTCCAGGCGCGGCAAGGCCAGGATGTCCCGACCTTCGCCCGTCAGGTACAGGCGGCTCTGGCCGACATGAACAAGCTTCCAGAGACACCGGGCGCGGCGACGACGTTCCGTGCCAACGTGCCTCAGGTCTTCATACAGGTGGATCGGGAAACCGCCAAGGCCCGCGGCGTGAAGCTGGACGACCTCTTCGCCACTCTGCAGGCGATGCTTTCGTCGCTCTACATCAACGATTTCAACATCTTCGGGCGGACCTACCGGGTGCAGGCCGAGGCGCAGGCGCGTTTCCGCCAGAGGCCGGAGGACATCGGCCGGCTGTACGTGCGCTCCGACGACAGCTCGGAAATGATTCCACTCTCCGCACTGACCCGGGTGGAGTTTCGCGGAGCGCCCAGCGTTCTCAGCCGGTTCAACGGCTTCCCTTCCGCGCTGGTGACGTCGACCGCGCCGCCGGGTGTGAGCTCGGGCCAGCAGCTCGACGCGGTCGAGCGTCTGCTCGCGCGCTATGCGGACCAGGGCGTGGGCTACGCCTACAGCGGCCAGTCGTTCCAGGAGCGGGCCTCGAGCGGCCAGGCGGGGCTGGTGTTCGCGCTGGGGCTGGTGCTGGTGTTCCTGGTGCTGGCGGCGCAGTACGAGAGCTGGTCGATCCCGTTCGCGGTGATCTTGGGAATTCCGTTCGGCGTGCTGGGGGCCTTCCTCGGCGTCTGGCTCCGCGGGATCCCCAGCGACATCTACTTCCAGGTGGGCCTGATAACGGTCGTCGGCCTGGCGGCGAAGAACGCGATCCTGATCGTGGAGTTCGCCAACGAGCTCCGGACCCGAGGGCTCAGCGTGCGTGAGTCCGCGACCGAGGCTGCCCGTGAGCGGTTCCGGCCGATCCTGATGACCTCGTTCGCGTTCATCTTCGGCGTCTCGCCGCTGATGATCGCCACCGGCGCCGGTGCCGCCAGCCGGCATTCGCTCGGCACCGGCGTGTTCGCCGGCATGCTCACCGCGACGACGGTCGGCATCTTCTTCATCCCACTGTTCTTCGCGGTGATCCGTGGGCTCGGCGAGCGCTGGGGTCGGAAGTCGGCCACGGCGGTGCCGGCCGCGGTCGAGGAGGGAGCGTGAGACGGCGTTGGTGGGCGGCGCTTCTGGCGCTGATCGGCGGTGGCTGCTCCATCGGTCCCTCGTACCATGAGCCCGAGGTGGCGCCGGCCGGAGCGACGGTGGGACTCTCCCCCCGACCGGACTCGGTCCGGGCGTTCTACGACTCGCTGGCGACGGCCGATTCCGCCGCGCCGGCCGCGCCGAGAACGCTTCAGCCCGACTCGGCCGATCTGGCCTGGCTCGCGATCCTCAAGGACAGCACCCTCCTCGGCCTGGTGAACCTGGCCGTGCGGGAGAATCGGGACGTGCAGACCGCGGTGGCACGGATCCGGGAGTTCAGGGCCGAGGTCGGTATCGCCCACTCGCCGCTCTACCCCGAGATCACGGCCAACGGCACGGTCAGCACCAACCAGGTGGCACTGGGGGCGTTCGAGCCGGTGGGGTTCGACGCGCTTCGGTTCACGGCCGACCTGCAATGGGAGCTGGATTTCTGGGGACGCATCCGGCAAGGGGCGCAGGCGGCAAATGCGGACCTGCAGGCCCAAGAGGCAGCCTATCGCGCCACCATCCTGACGCTGGTGAGCGACGTCTCCAACGCCTATCTCGAGCTGCTGGAGCTGGCGCAGGAGGAGGCAATCGCGGAGCGCACGCTGGCCTCCCGGCGGGCTACCCTGGACCTCGCCCGCGACCGATTCGAGAGCGGAGTCATCTCCGAGCTCGACGTGCGTCAGTTCGAGAGCGAGGTCGCGGTGCCCGCCGTCGCGCTTGCCCAGGCCCGCCGATTGCGGTCCCAGCGGGAGCACGAGCTGGCCACTCTGGTCGGCCGGGCGCCCTTCCAAATTCCGGCCACGGCGAATCTCGCGGAGGTCGTCCAAGCGGTCCAAGTCCCCGATTCGCTTCCGGCCAGCCTCCTGGCCCGACGGCCCGACGTGCGCGAGGCGGAACGGGGCTACGCGGCGTCCGTCGCCCGGATCGGCGTGGCTGAGGCCTCGCGGTTCCCCACGTTCAGCATCAACGGCTACTACGGCACCCAGTCGAACACACTCGACAATCTCTTCATCAGCCAGACCGAGGTCTACCAGCTCCAGGCGGCGGTTTCCCTTCCGATCTTCACAGGTGGCCGCCTGAAGAACCAGACGCGGGCCGCCGACGCCCGCGCCGAACAGGCAAGGCTCCAGTTCGAGCAGACCGGCCTCCAGGCCTTCCGCGAGGCGAGCGATGCGCTGGTCGCGGTTCGCACCGCCCGCGACCAGCGGGTGGCGCAGCAGAGCCAGGTGGTCGCGCTGCGGAAGGCGGCCGAGCTGGCGAACATCCGCTACCAGGGCGGGGTCGCGAGCTACCTCGAGGTGCTCGACGCCGAGCGGCAGCTCTTCTCAGCGGAGTTGGGGCTGAGTCAGACCCAGCTGCTGGAGCTGAGCTCGGCGGTGGGGTTGTATCGGGCGCTGGGGGGGAGCTGGGAGGTCGAAGCGAAGGACTGAGAAGGACACTCTGTCACCCTGCGCGCAGCGAAGGGGGCCATCTCGAGCATGGTCCCCTTCCCTACGTTCAGGGCGACATCAACGCGCCACTCGCTCGACCATCCGGTACATGAACTCGACCCCGAACCGCAGGTTCTCGACCGTCACCCTTTCGTCGTTCCCGTGCACCGTCCGTGCGTCCTCATCCGAAAGCCGGAACGGGCTCACCCCGTATGCCCCGATCCCGATCGACCGGTAGTAGTAGCTGTCGGTGAAGCCGGCCAGCATCGAGGGAACGAGCAGCGCGCCCGGCTCCATTGCCTGCACCGCCTTCCGGATCGCCTCGATCATCGGACCGTCCAGCGGAGAGGTGGTGGCCTGGCGCTCCGGACGGAGCGGGATGATCTCCACCAGCGAGTCGGCGATGACCCGCCTCAGCTCACTCACGAAATCGGCGGGCCGCTCGCCGGGGAGGAGCCGGACGTCGAGCTCCGCGCTCGCCTCCGGCGGAATCACGTTGGTCTTGTCCGAGCCTTCGAGCACCGTGATGCTCACGGTGTTCCGCAGGATGGCATCGTAGTAGAGATTCGAGGTGAAGAAGCTGAGACCGGCGCTGTCCCGCAGCGCAGCGGCCGGATCGGCCAGCCAGCCGCGGCGGCGGGGATCCGACTCCCGGGCGGCGAGGCTCTTGAAGTAGCGCTCGGCAGGCGGCGTCAATCTGATCGGCGTGTGCCACGCGGCGATCCTGCCCAGGGCGCGGGAGATCCGCGCGGCGGCGTTGTCGGGACGCGGAATGGAGGCGTGGCCCGGCGAGCCATGCGCCGTGATCCGCACCCAGTACGGCATCTTCTCGGTCACCCCGATCCCGTAATACTCGGTGCGCCCCTCCGGGGTTACCCGGTTGTGCCCTCCCTCGTTCACCAGGAACTCGGCGTTCCGGAGCAGCGCCTTCTTTTCCCGCGCGAACCACTCGGCTCCGGTGGAGCCCGTCTCTTCGTCGGCATTGGCGACCAGGATGACGTCGCGGGACAGAGGGACACCCCGCCGCTTGAGTGCGATCACCGTCATCAGCTCGACGATCGCGGTCCCCTTCATGTCGAGCGCGCCGCGGCCCCACACGGCCCCGTGCCTCGTCTCCCCGGACCAGGGACCCACCTGCCACGCCGAGTCGGTCGCCGGTACCACGTCGATGTGGCTCAGGAGCACGATCGGCCGCTTGGAGCCGTTGCCGGGCAGCCGGGCGTAGAGATTCCCCCGCCCCGGTGAAGACTCGAAGATCTCTGCCGGAATGCCATCGCGCGCGAGCACCTGCTGCATCCACCTGGCCCCCGCGGTCTCGTTGCCTGGCGGGTTGACCGTACGCACCCGGATGTACTCCCCGAGCCGCTCGGCCGCCTCGAAACCAAGCGCGTCGAAGTCGGGGGAGCCGGCCTGCTGGGCATGCGCGAGATCGGGTGACGGGCCGATGGAGAGCGCGATGCCGACGGCGACTAGCGATCGGAGCCGTCCGCCACATACCGACAGCCGGCCGATCACCCCGTCTCCTTCGCCCACTTGAAGAACAACACCCCGATGGCCAGGAACATCCACAGGTTCCCGGGCACCCACATCAGGAGCCCGCCGAGCTGCTGGTCCGCGAGGGGGGTGAGACCCCAGGTGCGCGGAGCGGCGGTGTACCAGGGATAGAGCACCTCGTCGGCGAGCGTGATCATCGCCGCCACGATCTGCATCGGGATCCCCACCAGGAAGAGATACAGCATACCCGTGCCGTAGCTCAGCCGCGGCAGCTCCGGCACCGGGCTCATGACCGGGAACCACAGGATCGTGGCGGCCACGATGAACATCAGGTGGGTCGCGATATGGACGTCGTGGCTCCGCATCATCAGCTCGTAGAACGGCGTGAGATGCCAGACCGCGATCGTCACCGTGAATAGCAGCGCGGACACCACCGGCATGATCAGCACCCGCGCGATCGCCCGAAGCCATCCCACCCTGAGGAGTGGCGAGAGCAGCCACCCCGGAATCCCGGCGATCAGCAGCGGCGGGAACACCAGGGTGAGCAACAGGTGCTGCACCATGTGGGCGGAGAACAGGTAGTAGTCGCTCAGGTCGTGCATCGGACCATTGAGCGAGAACAGCAGGACCAGCAGCGCGGCGCAGAACGAGGCGACCCGCCACGGCTCCGCCGGCGGCCCCAGGGCATGGCGCCGCCGGTGCGGGCCGATCCCCCAAAAGTACAAGGCACCGAGAAGCCCGGTGCCGATGAGAACGCTGGGGTGCAGGGACCAGGCCCACTCATACGGTCCGGTCGGCCGCGCTCGCTCGTCCGGGTGGACGAGGAGCAGCGGCGTCATCCACCCGAGCGCGCGAATGCCCAGTGGTAGGCCTGAAGGGCGATGAGGGCAAGGATCACGACGGAAGCGATGATGAGCGGGAAGACGAACACCCCGCTGAACAGCTTGCTGTCGTTCTTCAGGTGCATGTAGTACATCGCCACCAGGGCGAACTTGATCGCCGACAGAAAGAGCAGGAGCGGAATGAAGAACGGCTGGATCGCGTGGCCGAACGAGCCGGCGCTCTCCCCGTAGGTGATCTCGTAGAGGCCGACCTCCAGCGCGGTGAGGATGAACAGCACCAGCCCGATCTTGGCGTAGGTACTGGGCGTCGGGTGGCCGTGCTCGTGGGCCTCGACCTGCGTGCTCATCGGCTGGTCCTCACCTGATCAGGTAGACGACGGGGAAGATCACGATCCAGACCACGTCCACGAAGTGCCAGTACAGCGCCGCCATCTCCAGGTTGAGCGACCGGTTCGGCGTCAGCTTGCCGCGCAGCGCGAGGATGAACATCGTGACCAGCCAGAGCACCCCGATGGTCACGTGGGTGCCGTGGAAGCCCGTCAGCACGAAGAAGCTGGCCCCGAACATGTTGCGGGACAGCGTGAGCCCCTTGTGCACGAAGTGGGTGAACTCGTACACCTGCATGCCGACGAAGAACATCCCGCACAAGATCGTCGCGGCGAGCCACCCCAGGAGCATCTTCCGGTTGCCCTTCTGCGCGCCGTACAGGGCCAGCACGACGAAGAGCGAGCTGAAGAGCAGCAGCGCGGTGCCGACCGTTACCAGCGGGATCTCGATGATCGGCTCGAACACCTTCCCGGTGGCCGGATCCTTCCACACCTCGTGGGCGAACGGGCCCACCAGGCTCTTGCCCTTGTGCACCAGGTAGTTGGAGATCAGCGTCGCGAAGAACATGCATTCGGACCCGATGAAGGTCCAAATGGCGAGCTTGCGGC
>DATLHD010000173.1:0-10103 GCA_035540075.1 Gemmatimonadales bacterium | reverse complement strand
AAATGCTGGGCCAGCGTCAGCACGTCGTCCCCTCGCTCCCGCAGCGGGGGCAGTCGAAGGAGAATGACGGCCAGGCGGAAGTAGAGGTCTCGCCGGAAGCGCTCACGCTGCGACTCGCGCTCGAGGTCGCGATGCGTCGCGGCGAGGATCCGGACGTCGATCTTCCGATCCCGGATACCGCCGACCCGGCGCACGGTCCGGTCCTCCACCGCCTTGAGCAGCTTGCCTTGGAGCGACAGCTCCACGTCACCCACCTCGTCCAGGAGGAGGAAGCCCCCCTCCGCCGCCTCGAACAGCCCCATCCGCGACTCCTTCGCGTCGGTGAAGGCGCCGCGCTCGTGTCCGAACAGCTCGGCCTCCATCAGCGTGGCGGGTAACGCGGTGCAATTCACCTCGATGAAGGGCTTGGGCGCGCGGCTGCTCCCCGCGTGAATCGTGCGGGCGACCAGCCCCTTGCCGGTGCCGGTCTCGCCGATGATGAGGACGGGCGGCGTCTCGTCCAGGGTCGCGATCTGCCGTGCCTGCTCCAGGACCGCGCGCATGGCCGGCGACTCGCCGAGCACGGCGCCGAACGGTACATCGCTCGCGGCCCGCCGGCGGTGGTAGGAGAGCTCGAGCTGGAGCTGTGACTGCTGCCGCGCGCGGTCGGCCAGCAGCTTGAGCTCCTCCAGATCCACCGGCTTCTTCAGGTAGTCGAACGCGCCGAGCTTGACCGCCTCGACCGCGCCTTCGATGGTGCCGTAGGCGGTCATGATGATGACCGCGATCGAGGGATCGAACTCCCGGACCCGGCGCAAGAGCTCGACGCCGTTCATCCCCGGAAGCCGCATGTCGGAGAAGACCACGTCCGGCCGCAGCGTCTCCAGCATGCCGAGCGCCTGCTCCGCGTCGGGCGCGACCTCCGCGTCGTAGCCCGACTGGATGAGGAAGGCCCGCACCGAGCGGGCCAGGGTCCGCTCGTCGTCCACGATGAGGACGGTGCCGCTCAGGCCGCCGCTCCGGTGGGCAGACGGACCCGGACCGTGGTGCCGGCTCCAGGCGTGCTCCGAATCTCCAGACGGCCTCCATTCTGCTCGACGTACCGCTTGGCGATAGCGAGCCCCAGACCGGTGCCCTCCTCCCGAGTCGTGAAGAAGGGCTCGCAGACCGAAGGCAAGACATGGTCGGGGATGCCGCCGCCGGTGTCCGCAACCTCGACGAGCACCTCCGAGGACGGCGGCCCGCCTTCGCCGGCCTGCGCGGTCAGCCGAAGGGTGCCGCCCTTCGGCATGGCATCCAGCGCGTTGGAGACGAGCTCGAGCAGCGCCTGCTCCATCTGCATGGGGTCCACCCGGACCTCGGGCAGGTCGCGAGCCAGCTCCAGTCGAAGCTCGATGCCTCGCTCGCGCAGCGGCTCGGAGAATGCCGGGAGCAGGCCCTCCACCAGCCGGTCCACCTTCTCAGGCAAAGGATTGAAGGGGGCCGGGCGGCTGAAGCTCAGCAGGTGGCTGATCCGGCGATCGAGCCGATCCACTTCCTCGATGATCGCTTCGAGCGTCTCGCCGGCGGCCGGCGAGTCGGGGTGACGCCGTACCAGCTGGGCCGCGGCTCGCAGGCTCGCCAGCGGATTCCGGAGTCCGTGGGCCACCGCGGCGGACATCTCGCCGATGGACGCGAGCTTCTCCGATTGCACCAGCTGCGCCTGGGTACGCTCCAGCTGGGCCACGTTTCGGCGTAGGCTCTCGGTCATCCGTCCGAACGCGCCCGCCAGCTCGCCGATCTCGTCCCGCGAGGTCGGTGTGACCGGATGATCGAGCTTACCCGAGCCAACCACCGCCATCGCCGCGGTGAGGTCGCGGATGGGCCGGGTGAGGCCGCGGGAGATCGCCCAGGAGACGACCAGTCCCACGGCCAGCGTGAGCGCGATGATGACCAGCAGCGTGCGGCCTTCGACGGCGAGGATCTCCTCCAGCCGTGCGTAGGCGCCGCGCACGCTCGACTCCCGCGCCCGCCGGTACACCTCGCGGTTCATCTGCGTGAGCGCCGGCTGCAGCCGGCCTCGCAGCTCCTGCTGCGCGAGGGTGAACGCCTCCTGGCGGCGCCCCGAATCGGCCAGGCTGAAGACGCGCTCGGACACCTGCCGGATCTCGGTCTGGATGCCAGCGACCCCATCAGCGAGGTTGGCCTCGCCCGGGCCGAGCTCCGCGCGCCAGCGTCCCTGCCAGTAGGCCACCACCTCGCCGGCCAGCTCGAACTCGCGCCGGGCACCGGGATCCAGGCCGCTGAGATAGCGCCAGACGATCTCGCCCTGATCGAACATCGCGGTCTCCAGCTCCGCGTAGGTGCGAGTCCGCGCCATGCTCTCGCCCAGGGCATCGAGCGCCCGCCGCTCGAGCCGATTGCTACGAATGGCTTCGACGCCCACCAGCAGAGCGGGAAGCACCATGAGCGAGAAGCCAAGCAGGAGTTTGCGCTGGAAGGTCACCGCTCAAACATATCCTCCGTTGGCGTTGCTTGACGGCACGCGCGCCGCGCCCCATGTTGGCCCCCCGCCTCACCCTTCCCCAAATCCGCAGCACCGCCAGCCAGGAGGTCAGATGCGAACCCACATCGTAGGGCGATTCCGAGCGAATGCCCTGCTGCTCGTCGCAACCACTTTCGCCGTCGCCTGTACCGATTCCCAATCTCCCACTCCCCAGTCTCCAGCCGTATGGAACCGTCCACCCCCTCGACCGCCCTGACCGCGGCCGAGCTGCAGGCCGCGGGCGGTCGTGGCCTGGACGCGGAGTTCACGAGGCTCTCGGGGGTGATTCCCGGCTTCGCCGGGATGTACTACGACCGGACGGGGAAGCTCACGGTCAACATGAAGCCGCCGGCGGGCAGGGTCTCCGCCCTTCGCGGCACCGACCTGGCGGGGCGGCTGCGGACCGTCGGGAATGCGGGGTCCAACAGCGGCTCGGCAATGCAAGCACGGTGGTCACGAAGGGGCAGTGCAGTACGACTTCGCCGAGCTCCAGGCCTACCGGAACCGGCTGTCGAAGATCTTCACCGTGAAGGGCGTGGTCTCCGTCGGCACCGACGAGGAGGCGAACCGGGTCCGGATCGGGATCGAGAGCGCCGCGAACGAGCGGGAGGTTGTCCGCGCCCTCGCCAGGGCGGGGGTTCCCCGGGAAGCGGTCAGCATCACCCGCATGTCGGCGATCAAGGATCTCAAGTCCTTGCAGGAGCGGATCCGTCCGATCCCGGGCGGGTTCCAGATCGCGTTCCGCGCGCCTGATTCCGGCGGCTTCTTCATCTGTACCCTGGGGTTCAACGCACGCCTGCCGGGCAGAGGCGGCGAGTTCTTCGTCACCAACTCCCATTGCTCGGACGAGGCCGGAGGCGACCAGGATACGAGGTACTTCCAGGACACGCCGGAGCCCGAGGACCGCATCGCGGTGGAGCAGAAGGATCCCCGGTTCGGGAATCCGGGCGATCTGTGCATTTACGAAGACTTCCGCTGCCGGCTCAGCGACGCGCTGCTGGCCAAGTACACCAGCAACACCTTCGAGGACTTCGGCACGATCGCACGGACGACCTTCGGAGGGCAGCGCCTCGGGTCGCTGAGGATCAACCCGGACCACCCCCGGTGGGAGATCGTGACCGAGTTCGGGTTCCCCTTCCGGGACGAGACTGCGCACAAGGTCGGGAGAACGACCGGATGGACCCAGGGGCCGGTCGTCGAGACCTGTGTGGACCTGAACTCGTCGGGGGCCGACCGCGTCCTGTTGTGTCAGGACATCGTGCTTGCGGGGGCGAGGGCAGGCGACAGCGGTTCGCCGGTGTTCGAGAGAGTCGGCCCGAGCGAAGTCGCGCTCACCGGTATCATGTGGGGCTTCGGGACCGGCGCATTCGGAGAGCCGCTCCACGCGTTCAGCGCGTTCGAGAACATCTCCCTCGAACTCGGGGCGCTCACGACCTTCTGGCCGTTCAGGGTGACTGGCCGCCTACGAGGTGCCGATCTCGGATCCGAGTCCCGCCTCGCGCCACCAGCGGTAGAACGTCGCACGCCCGATGCCGAGCGCGCGCGCGGCCGCCGTCCGGTTGCCGCCGTGCGACGACAGAGCCCGCAGCAGCACCGTGCGCCGGTCCTCCGTGGGAACGTGGGTCGAAGACACCGTCCTGGCGCGGGGGCTGAGCAGCTCCTCGGGCAGCTGGTGCGGCTCGATCGTCGTCGCCGCCCCCTCCGACAGACGGGAGACCAGCTCCCGCATGGCGTGCTCCAGCTGCCGCACGTTGCCCGGCCACTGGGCTGCCTGGAGCACGGCGGCGGCGGCGGGCGAGAGCACCGCGCCCGACGTGCCATGGTGAGCGAGGAAATGCTCGGCGAGCAGCGGGATGTCGCCCGGGCGCTCGCGCAGGCTCGGCAGCCGGACCCGTACCACCTGCAGCCGGTGCAGCAGGTGGTCGTCGAAGCGGCCCTCGCGGACCAGCTCCGCCAGTGGACGCTGCGTCGTCACCAGCATCCGCACGTCCACCCGCCGCGGCACCGCCTCGCCCGAGCGCTCGACCAGGCCGGTGTCGAGCAGGCGAAGGAGTCGAGCCTGCACCGCCACCGGCGCCGCGCCCACGCGCCTGAGCAGCAGCGTGCCGCTGTGCGCCAGCTCGGCCCGGCCGATGGTCGCGGCGCCGTGCGGCGCGGTGCGGGCCCGGCCGAACAGCTCGGCCTCCAGGAGCGACGAGGCGATGGCGCCACAGTCTACCACCACCAGCGGACGCTCGGCGCGGCGGCTGCGGGCATGGATGGTCTGGGCAACCAACTCCTTGCCGCTCCCCGTCTCGCCCTCGATCACGACCGGGGCATCGCTGGGAGCGATGGCCTCGATCAGATCGTAGAGCCCCGCCATGGTGGGATCGGCGCCCACCAGCCCACCGTAGCCGTTACGACCACCGGGTCCGCTCCGGCTCCGGCACAGCACGGTCAGATCACGGATGAGCACCAGGATGCCGGTCCGCCCCTCCGCGTCGGTCCACGGATGGGCATGGGTCTCCGCCGTTCGGAGGTTCCCCTGGGCGCAGAGCACGCTGGCGAGGGTATTGGCGGGCCGGCCGGAGGTGGCCGACCACAGCAGATCGCCGACGGAGCGGTCGAGTCGGAGGACTTCGCGCCAGTGACGGTGACGCGCCGCGGCGGGTGGGAGGCCGGTGACCCGGCTGGCGGCGGGATTGTGCAGCACGACCCTTCCCTCGGCGTCGACGGCCAATACTCCGTCGTCGGTCGAGGCGAGCCAAGCCTCGAAGATCCCCGCGTCCACCGGGTCCATGGCCGGTCCATGGGGAATGAGTGTGCTGCCAATATGAGAGCGAGAGCGGAACCACCGCAAGCATCCGCTCGCGTGCGTGTCCGCGGTCATCGATGCGCGATTGTTCTATTGCCTGGGTGTGACGAAGGTCCTAGGTTAGGACAACCTGCCCGGGGAGGCGCGCCGATGTCGGATGCATTTCTCAGCTCCGACGACTTCGACGAACAAGCCCATCAACTCTACAACGAAGGCCGCTACGATGAAGCCCTGACCGTCCTGAAGCAAGGCATCACCGTCTACCCCAACGCCGTCGAACTCCACATCGGAATGGCCTACGCCCATCTAGCCAGGGAAGAATTCGCCTGGTCGCGGCGGAGCTTCGAGATCGCCCTGGGCATCGACCCCGATCACGAGGACGGTCTCGCGGGCATCGGCGAGACCCTGCTCAAGCTGGGCGACCGCGAAGGGGCCATGAAGGTCTTCGAGCGCATCGTGCAGCTCGGCTTCCAGGACGACCACGAGCTCATGCTGCAGGTGGGCCGGGCGCTGTTCCGCGAAGGCCTGATCGCCCCAGCCCATCGCTTCTTCGATCTCGCCGCCTCCGCCCATCCGGAGTCTCCGGATGCCGCCGCCTGCCTGGGCTACGCCTCGCACCGGCTGGGCAACGACGCCGGCTCCCTCTACTGGCTCCGCCGGGCGCTGGAGCTCGAGCCGAGCTTCGCCGAGGCGCGGATCTACCTCGCCAACCTGCTCTACGATCGGGGAGAAACCGAGGCCGCGCTCCACCACCTCGAGCGCACCCAACCCGACGACCACTACGACGAGCTCGGCATCTGGCGCCACATCGAGCTGAAGAAGTCGGTCTACCGCCTGCCCGACGACGATCCGGAGCTGAAGCCCTGGCTCGCGCGCCTGGCCGAGGTGGCGGGGGATCCTGACCCGATCGACATGTTGCTGGCCGAAGTGGAGGCGTCGCAGGCGGACGGCGGCATCCGCGATCCCCATCAGCTGGAGCTGTTCGGCACCCTGCTGAGCGAGCTCCATGCGATGCAGAAGAAGCCCGGGCAGGGCGAGTCGCACCTGGTCGTAACCCTGGCCGGCCAGAGCATCCCGGGCAGCTGGGAGGAGATCCTGCTCCAGCTGAAGGCCGCCGACCGTGAATGGGCCCACGGCAGCCTGAGCGACTTCATGACCAGCCTTGCCCGCCGCGGCCACGCGGAAACCGGCGTGATCATCCCCACCACGGACGCCGAGGCGTTCATCCGCGGCAGTGCCGAAGCCGGGGTGCTGAGAATCGTCCAGTAGCGCGTGACAGCCTCCCCGTCCCACAGTTCGCGCAGTCCCTACTGGACGACCGGCGTGAGGCGCGAGGTCCTGGACAACGGCCTCACCCTGCTGGTGCAGCCGGACCACTCCGCTCCGGTTGTGGCGGTGGTTACCCACGTCAAGGCGGGCTTCTTCGACGAGCCCGATCGCTGGGCCGGTATCTCCCACGTCCTCGAGCACATGTTCTTCAAGGGCACCCCGCGCCGCGGCATCGGGGCGATCGCCCGGGAGACCAAGAGCGCTGGCGGCTATCTCAATGCCAGCACCACCTACGACCACACTTCCTACTTCACCGTTCTCCCCGCTTCCGGGCTCGAGACCGCGCTCGACATCCAGTCCGACGCGCTCCGCAACTCGGTCATCGACCCCGGCGAGCTGGCGCGCGAGCTCCAAGTCATCATCCAGGAGGCCAAGCGCAAGCTCGACACGCCGAGCGCCGTCACCTACGAGACGTTGCACGAGGTGATGTTCGACCAGCACCGCATCCGTCGCTGGCGCATCGGCCACGAGGACCAGCTGGCCCGACTCACCCGCGACGATCTCTGGGCCTACTACCGCTCGCGATACGTGCCGGAGCGGACCATCGTCGCCATCGTGGGCGACGTCGATGCCGACCGGGCGCTGGCGCTCGCGCGTGCCGCGTACGGCGGCTGGCCCGCGGCCAACGGCGCCGTGGATCCCTCTCCGGCGGAGCCCGAGCGGCGCGAGGTCCGGGCGCGCACCCTCCGCGGCGACGTGAGCCAGGCCGAGCTGGTGCTCGGCTGGAGGGCGGTGCCGCCCCTGCATCCCGACGCACCCGCATTGGACATGGCGGCGGCGGTGCTCGGCTCCGGCCGGGGGAGCTGGCTCTACCGCTCGCTGCGTGAGTCCGGCATCGTCACCTGGGCCGCGGCCCACAACTACTCGCCGACCGAGCTGGGGGTGTTCACCGTCAGCGGCGAGCTCCGTCCCGACCGGCTCGAGGCTGCCGTCAGCGGCGCGGCCGAGACGGTCGCCCGGCTCACGCTGACCGGGCCGACGGACGATGACCTCGAGCGCGCCCGCACCCTGGTGCGAGCCCACTGGGCCCGGCGGCTCGAGTCCATGGAAGGTCGGGCCAGCGCGCTGGCCAGCGCGGAGGCCCTAGAGGATGTGGGCCTGCTCGACCGGGAGTACGCCCGTCTCGCCGAGATCACCGCCGGAGAAGTGCGGGAAGCCGCCGCGCGACATCTCGCACCGGACGCGGTGGCCGGCGTGGCCTACCTCCCGTCCGACGCGGGGAGCGGTCTCACCGCGGATTCGCTCGGGAGTGCGTTCGCGGTCACCCAGCTCCGCGCGGCTTCGGTTGGCACTTCGCCACGGGTCCAGCCCCCCGCGCCTGTGGCCGCCCGCGCGCGGCCGGAGCACGGTGTCAACGTCACCCGACTGCCCGGCGCCGACCTGCTGGTGTATCGCAAGACCGGGGTGCCGCTCGTCACTCTCGGGACCTATGTCCCCCGCCTGCAGTTCGACCCGCCAAAGCAGGCCGGGCTCGGTTCGCTGCTGGTCCGTGCGGCGGTGCGCGGCGCGGGCGAGTTCGACGCCGCCGCGCTCGCCTTCGCGTTCGAGCGCCTGGGCGGAACGGTGGCTACCAGCTCGGTCTCCGACTGGCTGGGCTTCGGCGCTTCCGTCCTGGTGGAGCACCTGGGCGAGGCAGCCACGCTGCTGGACACCGTTTTCCTCCACCCCCATCTGCGCGACCAGGACATCGCGGCCGAGCGTGAGCTCATGTCCGCCGAAGCCGATCGGGTGGCGGACGACATGTTCCGCTATCCCTTCCAGCTCGCGTTCTCGGCGGCGTTCGGCGAGCGGGGCTACGGTCTGCCGGTGGGCGGCCTTCCCGAGACCCTGCCGACCATCGCGGCGGACGATGTGCGGACCTGGCATCGGGCCGCGCTGCTGGAGACACGGCCGCTGGTGATCGCCGTGGGCGACGTGGACCCGGCGCGCGCGTCCGACGAGCTGGCCGGGATATTCGACTCGCGGCCGGCGATCCCGGCCGGGGATCTGTCGGAGCCCATTTCATGGCTCGCGGGAAGGTCCGGCGAGTCGCCGGCCCGGGTGGTGCTGCGGGACAAGGCCCAGGCTGCGCTCGCCATGGCGTTCCCCGGCCCCTCCCGGCGGCAGCGTGACCACGCCGCGGCACAGGTGTGGGGGGCGATCGCGAGCGGACTCGGCGGCCGGCTGTTCGAGGCGTTGCGGGACCGGCGCTCCCTCGCCTACACGGTGCTGGCTTCGGCGTGGCAGAAGGCTCGCGGCGGCGCGCTGGTCACGTACATCGCGACCGCACCGGAGCGGGAGGAGGAGGCGCGGGAGCAGATGCTGGTCGAGTTGGAGCGATTCGCGGACGAGCCGGTGTCGGAGGCGGAGCTGCGGGGTGCGGTGAGCTATCTGGCCGGGCAGGCGGAGGTGAGCCGGCAGAATGCCGCGTCGGTCGCGGGCGAGATCCTCGAGTGCTGGATCTCCGCGGGGAGTCTGGAGGAGATGTCCGATCCGGGGGCGCAATTCCGCGCGGTGACCGCGGAAGACCTGCAGCGGCTGGCGGCGAGCTCGCTCGATCCCGGGAGGCGAGCGGAGGGTGTCGTGCGGGGTACCGGTGCCACCCGGCAGCCTGCTCCTGCTGCCGCCGCCCACTAGCCCGGCCCCGCAACCCCCTTCACCACAGAGCCGGTGTGGCCGCCGTGGCTACAGCGCGGTCCCGAATCGCCGCGCAATGACCTCGGCACCGCGCGAGGCGTCGGCCGGCTCGCGCGCCACCACGTCCACCAGGCAGATCCCCTCGCCGGGAATCGCGTGTACCACCACGTGCCCGTTCTGACAGAGCAGGCCCACCGAGACGCCGCGCGGCCCTTCGCGCACGATGGGCGGACCCAGGGTGGTCAAACCGACGGCGCCCGCCGCGGCGACCACCACGGAGGAGAGCCCGTCCACGTCGCCGAGGCGGGCCGACACCAGGTCGGTCAGCTCCAGCAGGGCCTGATTGAATCGCTGGCTCACGGCTTGGGTGGGAAGGTGGCCACCGCCTCGCGGTAGCCCTCGGGCACGCCCACGTCGAAGAACCTCGCCTCGCTCAGGACGCCCGCGAGCCTTCCACTGCGGGCGAGTCGCTGCAGCACCGGCACGTCATCGAGCTCCGCGCCCGCTGGCAGCGCGCGCGCCACATCCTCGAATTGCGCCAAGGCGTCTCCCGTAAAGGCCATCCGTCCGATCGGCGTAACCGCGGCGCCTTCGCCGGCGTCAAAGCGGCCGAACCCCTTGTCCGCCACGTCGGTCACCCGGAGGGTGCCGTCGCTCGCGCGCTCGTACCGCGCGCGCCCGGTGGCGCCTTTGGTCGGCGCGTCCTTGCGAGAGATTTCCGCGAGGAGCACGGTCGCGAGTCCGGTGCTGCGATGCGTTTCCAGCACTGCCGCGGTCGGATTGGGGCCCTGGAACAGGTTATCGGGCAAGAGCGCGACGAAAGGCGCGCCGCCGAGCTGATCCTTGACCCGGAGGAACGCG
>DATLHD010000172.1:0-4422 GCA_035540075.1 Gemmatimonadales bacterium | reverse complement strand
ACTGAGCCGTGGGGGATGCCCTTCGCGCTCCCGCCGTGGGGCCAGGTCTTGTCGTCCATGCGGAACCCGGGCTCGCTCGCGCCGGGCTCCCGGAACCGCTCGTCGAGCGACAGCCGGCCGCTCGCGCTGTCGAAGCGGGCGATCACCACCCGATGCTTCATCCCGCCATAGCCCGTCACCACTACGCGCCGCCGGTCCTGGGACATGGAGATCCAGTGCGGCACGTCCTCGGCGCCGAGCGTCACCCGGCTCACCTCGCGGGGAGCGGTGGGATCGCTGATGTCGAGGCTCACGACGGCGCTCCAGGCCGGAACCGTCACCAGGTAGTAGTGCCCCGCCACCACCGGAATCGCGCAGTAGGTCTTGGGCTTTCGAGGGAAGGACGCGACCAGCCGTCCCTCGGGCCGCTCGCCGTCGAGCCCCTGCATGAGGTAGAGCCCGCAGCTGAAGGTGGAGACGAGAACCGTGCGGCCATCACCCAGCACTCTCGGCTCCGCGGTCATCATGGACTCGTCGCCGGCGGGTCCGTCCGGGAGGGTGATCGTGTGCAGGAGCGCGAGATCGGACAGTCGCCAGATTTGGACCTGGCGCGACGCGGGGGACAGTCCATTCATGTCGGTCGTCGTAGTCACGATCCGATCGAGTGCGGGAATGACGCCGGCGCTGTAGACGCGAGTCGCGGGATCCAGCCCCGGCGCGTTCGCCGAGCTCGAGCGGACCGGTCGGCCGTCGGCGGTAAGCTCCACCAGCCCACCGGGGGCCATGCCTTTTCCCTCGTGCCGCATCTGGAAGGTGGCGAGCACGTGCCCGCCGGGGAGCCGCAGGAATGAATGCGGGTGGGCAAAGCCGTCCACGTCGCCGAACTGCGCGGCCAGCCGCGGCCGGACCGGGTCCTTGAGGTCGAAGACGAAGGTCAGCCCGGTGTCGAAGCCGTTGGCGAAGAGCTGGCGATCGGCCGGCATCTGGTGCTCGGTGTGGTGCGGCCGGTTCTGCAGGCCGGGGACCGGGAGCGTAGTGACCAGCTGCCCGTAGCGGCCGGGCTGCTCCGTGACGTCGAGGACCGCGAGGAAGTCGGGCTGGGCCGAGTCGGCGGACGCCGTCCAGAGGTAGAGGTACTCCGCCGCACTGGCGCGCTGTTGGGCCGGTGCCGGCCCGCACGCGAGGAGGACGAGGCACCACCTCACCGGCACACGCCTGATGTCGATCATGCGCAGCTCCCTTACAGCCGCTCGTTCCAGTGCCTCGACGTCGCAGGTGCAAATCAGGCGAACGTTACGTCACCTCGGCGGCTACTCGGTGATGATGTGGTCGGCCCACGTCACCAACGAGACGAAGATCTCCGGGTTGCCGTACTTGGCGCCCCAATTGGCGAGGTCGGCCTACACCACTCCACGCGCGCGCGAACAGGTCCCGCAGAGATAGATGGGAATCTTACGCTGGGCGAGGAAGCGGCGTCGAGCCATGAGATTCCCTCCTTGGGCGTTACCTCGGATTGACTCCGGCTTCGGCTGCTCGCCTGGTCCACTGCCAGAGGCCGTCCGTGACCTCGGAAGGCAACCGCTGTCCCAGCGCGCGCGCGGCCAGCACGATCTGCCCGCGGTGGTGGGCTTCGTGCGCCACGAAATAGGTCAGCACGTGACCCACGTCGAGCGGGAGATTGCGCCAGGTGTAGGTCGAGGCGGGTGGGATCCTGCCGCCTCGGTCGCAGCCGAGGGTAAGCAGATGCAGGATGCCGCGGCTGCTGCGATCGAGTGCCGTGGCGAGGGCCGAGCGAGCGACGCGATGCCGGTCGACGTTGCGGGGCACCGGGACGCCGAGCTCCTCGCCCAGCGTCTTGACCCATCGGCAGCGGCTGTTGTGAACGTGGCCCGCCATCATGCGAATGGTGCGCCGGGGCGCGCCGGGGATCGCGCTCGCCCAGAGCCCGGGCGGGATGTGCTCGACCAGGAAGACGGTCAGCCGGTTGCTGGTCCGCCAGGAGTCGAGGATTGTATCCCGGAGGTCGGGAGGCATGGTCGCTGAGAAGATGCACTGCCGGAGGACCGCTTGTCACCCCGACGGGCCGTCACCCAGCCTTTTCTCGTAGCGCCAAACCTCGAGCGGCAGGACGCCGTCAGGCGTATCCAGCGGATTGATCATCGTCCCCACCCGCCGCCATCCGCATTTCTCGTAGAAGCGCGCCGCCCGCTCGTTCCCGATCGCGCAAGCGAGCCACGCCACCTCGACACCGTACGCGGCGAGGCGCCGCTCTGCATCGGCGATCAGCGCGGCGGCGATTCCCGATCCTCTGGCCTCCGCGGCGACGAAGAGCTGGTACAGCTCGTCACCATGCAGGAAGCAGAAGCCCGCGGGCTCGCCGGGGGGTCCGGCGACCCGCACGTCTCCAAGCGCCGCCCGCAGCCGATCGCGAAAGCTGTCGAGCGTGCGGATCCGGGTGAGGTCCGGGGGCACGATCCGGGCATGGGCCTCGTGCCATCCCTGGTGCCAGATCGCGGCAAGGCGGTCGATCTCTCCCTCGGTTGCCGCGCGAACTTCCATCCGTCCTCCGTGCGATCTCCGTCACGGCACCCCTGACCGGCTGGCGCCAGCTTCATCGGCATGACGATACCTCAGACGGCGCGAGAGGTCGCCCCCTGGGTCGAAACGGCGGCCAGGATCGGGTACGTGGCCAAGGCATTGCTCTACGCCACCGTCGGGATCCTCGCCGCCCAGGCGGCGCTCGGCCGCGGCGGCCGGACGACCGATCTCGGGGGCGCCCTCCGCGAGGTCGTGCGTGCTCCCATGGGCGAAGGCCTGCTGCTGGTGATCGGCGTGGGGCTCGCCGGCTACGCAATCTGGCGAATGCTGGACGCGATCACCGACGCGGAGGGGAAGGGGGGCGACGCGAAGGGGCTCGCTCGCCGGATCGGTAGTGCCGCGAGGGGACTCGGGCACGGGGCACTCGCGGTCGCTGCCTTCGGGCTGGCCACCGGCTCGAATGACGGCGGCGGAGGGGACAAGCGGGAACTCGCCTCCAAGGCCGTGGACATTGCCGGGGGGACCTGGCTCTTGTGGGTGGCTGCGGCAGCGGTGTTGGGCTACGCCTGCTACCAGCTCTACCGCAGCTATGCCGCCAAGCTCGGCAGGCAACTGGACCTCGGCGCGGTGTCGGCCGGCGTGGGCTGGTGGGTGGTCGGCCTTTCGCGGGCGGGCATCGCCGCCCGGGGAATCGTGTTCGGACTGGTCGGCGTGCTGCTGGTGCGTGCGGCGCAGCACGAAAATCCGCGAGAGGCCGGCGGCATCCGCGACTCGCTCGAGATGCTGGGCGGGATGGGGCGCTGGCCTCTCGCGCTCGTCGCGCTCGGCTTGGTGGCGTACGCCGTCTACGAGCTGCTGAACGCACGCTATCGCCGCATCCGCGTGGCGTAGTCCTTCCTCGAAGCCCGGCGTCCTGATTACCCCGACTTGGATGAGTGCCGCGGGGCCCCCCGCCGGCACTCCTCCGCGCCCCGCTTCTTGGCCTCCTCCACCAGTCCCTGCCAGACCTCGCGGATGTCGGCGCGCTTCCAGGTGTCTTCGTCGTACTTCCAGTTGATAAAGGCGCAGCTCGCCGGATGGTCCAGCGCCATCTTCCCGTACCGTACCAGGTCGTCCGCCGAGCAGGGATGGGTTCCCACGCCGTAGCAGTCCTTCACGTTCACGCCCATCACCAGCCGGAGGCCGAGCTTCTCGGCGGCGGTCGCCGCGTCGTCAAAGTAGGTCTTCGCGTCGCCCTTCCTCGTGTGATACTGGGCCCAGGCGTAGTCGAGTAGCGGCGCGAGCTTAGGGTCGCGGGCCACCCACTCGGGCACCACCCGCACGCCCAGGGGCAATCCGGGCAGCTTCTGGCGAGCGTACCCCGCCCAATCGGCGATCTCTCCCTGGGTGATCGCCTTGCCGCCCCAGCATTTGAGGCAGCCATAGTCGTCCGCGAGGTTGAAGCCGAGCAAGGTCGAGCGGTACTTGGCCAGCGTGTCTGGGGGCAGCTCGCGGGCGAAGTCATCGATTACCCGGTTGGCCGCGTCGACCGAGAACCTGCCGTCGGGCTGACCGTCTGAGGTGAGCATCCGGCGGGGCGGCACCAGCACGAGCCGGACGCCACAGCGGGAGGCCAGCTGGACCCGGCGGAGCACCTCCTGCGGGGGCACCTGCTGCATCGCCGCGGACATCGGCCCGGAGCAGTACAACTCGGTGGGCCAGGTGCTCATGCCGATGGCGAACTGGCGGGCGTGCTCCACCCGGCGAGCCTCGGCGCTGGCCTCGTCCGTGGGCGCGCCGTCCTGGGCGCGGGCCGGGGTCACGAGCCCTAACAGCAGCAGCGACAATGCGATGAGCGAGCGGAACAAGGTGCCTCCGGGCGAACGGTCTGTTCCGAAAGGTAGCCCGGTTCGGGGTGGGCGAGTG
>DATLHD010000171.1:0-12336 GCA_035540075.1 Gemmatimonadales bacterium | reverse complement strand
CCATCCCCACGGTGTATGGCGAGGAGGAGATCCGCGTCCCGCCGGGCACCCAGCCGGAGACGGTGCTTCGGCTCAAGGGCCGCGGGCTGCCGGTGTTGGGACAAAGCTCGAAGGGTGACCTGCTCATCCGTGTCAGGGTCTGGACGCCCGAGCGGCTCACCGACGAGCAGGAGCGGCTGTTCCGGCAACTGGCCACTCTCGAAGGCGACCCGCCTAAGCGCTCGCCCGGGTTCTGGTCCAAGCTCAAGGAAGCCCTCGGCGCATGACCTGGTGGGCCATTGACGTGCGCGCTGCGCCGGAGGAGCGAGAGCGGCTGGGCGCGTGGCTGGTGGCCCGGACCGGGCAGGCGGTGGAGGAACGGGACGACGGCACGCTGGTGACGTTCGCGCCCGACGACGCGACAGCCGACCGGCTGATCGCCGAGCTGGGGCGCGAGACGAAGGCGCCGACCGAGACCAGCCGTCGGCGGATCGAGCCGGTGGATTGGTCCACCCGCTGGCGCGACGGCCTCGGCCCCCGGCGCTTCGGCCGGCTCACGGTGACGCCGTCCTGGGTATCGCCGGTGGCACCGGTAGGTCCGGTGGTCATGCTCGAACCCGAGACGGCCTTCGGCAGCGGCGAGCACGGCTCGACTCGGGTGGCGCTCACGCTGCTGGAGCGGTTGGTCCGCGCCGGCGACTACGTCCTGGACCTCGGCAGCGGCAGCGGCATCCTGGCCATCGCTGCGGTAAAGCTTGGCGCCTCGCGGGCGGTCGGTATCGAGCAGGATGCCGAGGCGAACCTGGTCGCCGCGAGGAACGCCGAGCGGAACGACGTAGCGGGGGTGGTCGAGTTCCTCCACGGGGACGCCGCCGATCTCGCGCCCCTGCTCGGTCCCGCCGACCTCGTCCTCTCCAACATCCTCCGCCTCGTGAACACCGCGCTCCTTCCGGAAATCGAGTTCGCCCTCCGCCCCGGCGGCGTCGCGGTATTCTCGGGAATGGAAGTCGCGGAGGCGCCGCTCTTCATTCCGCCGCTCGAAGCCGCGGGGTTTACCATCGAGGACGAGTTGACGGACACCGGGTGGTGGGGTGTCGCCGCCCGGCGGAGATGATCAGGGTCCTGGTCGAGCGGGACGGGAGCCTGCGCGAGGGTGAGGCCCACCATTTCCAGGTGCGGCGGGTGGAGCCGGGCGAGGTGGTAGAGCTGCGGGACGGCGAGGGGCTGATCGGAAACGGCACGCTGCTCCGGGCGGGAAAGGCGTGGAGCGTCGAGGCGCGTGTCACGGAGCGGATGCCGGCTCCTCCCCCACTGGTGCTGGCTGTCGGGGCGGGGGATCGCGACCGATTCGCCTGGGTGGTGGAGAAAGCCACCGAGCTCGGCGTCACCGCAGTCATTCCGATGGAATGCGAGCGGACGGCGGGCGTGGCGACGAAGATCCGGCCGCAGCATCTCGAGCGGCTCCGGCGTCACGCGTTGGAGGCGGTGAAGCAGAGCGGCGCGGCGTGGGCCACGCGGGTGGAGGAACCGGTGTCGGTCGACATCCTGGTCGAGCAGCCTCCGGAGGGCTCGCGTTGGTTGGCCGACGCGGCTGGTGAGCCGACGCCCGCGGTGCTGGGCGACACCCCACTCACGGTCGTCGTCGGTCCGGAGGGCGGGCTCACGCCCGGCGAGCGCGAGCGCCTGGTGGCCGCGGGGTACGAGGCGATCCGGCTCGCCAGGTGCACGCTCCGATTCGAGACCGCGGCAGTGGCCGCGGCGGCGGCCGCAGTCGCCGGACGACTACGGGGGGGCCATGGCTGACTGTCTATTTTGTCGCATCGTCGCGGGCGAGATCCCCGCGACGATCGTGAAGCGCTCCGAGGAGGCGGTGGCGTTCCGGGACATCGATCCCCGCGCGCCAGCCCACGTCCTGGTGATCCCGACCCGCCACGTGCCTGCCGTGCGTGACGCGAACGACGAGGCGATGCTGGGCGGCCTGCTCCGCTTCGCGGCCGGGGTGGCCAGCGAGCTCGGTCTGGATGGCGGGGGATACCGGATCGTCACCAACACCGGAAAGGACGCCGGCCAGAGCGTGGACCATCTGCATTTCCACGTGCTCGGCGGGCGAAAGATGAGCTGGCCACCGGGCTGATTGTCATCCCGAGGAGCGCAGCGACGAGGGATCTTCTCCGCGGTCATCGGAGACCCGGTGGGAAGTGACATCTCTCTCCTTGCTTCCGGCCCAAAAGCCACCTAAATTCCAGCGCTTCTACCATTTACGCCCATCCGGGCCGAGAGGGGTGATACACTGCATGCCGGAAGTCATCATCCATGATGACGAGAGCTTCGAGCGGGCGCTCAAGCGTTTCAAGAAGAAGTGCGAGAAGGCCGGGATCCTGTCGGATCTCCGCAAGCACCGCCACTTCGAGAAACCGAGCGAGAAGCGGAAGCGGAAGATGAACGCCGCCGTCCGCAAGAACCGCCGGGGCCCGCGTGTCCCCCGCGGCTGACAGCATGGCCGATACCTTGCGGGCGGCCATGAACGCCGCCCGCAAGGCGCAGGACAAGGACCGGACCCTCGTTCTCGGCACCATCATCGCCAACCTGAAGAATCGCGAAATCGATCTCCGCAGGTCGGCGACGGACGAGGAGGTGGTCGAGGTCCTCCGCAAGGGCATCAAGATCCGCCGGGAAGCCATCGAGCAGTACCAGGCGGGCGGTCGGACCGATCTGGCCGACGTGGAGCAGGCGCAGATCGCGGTGCTGGAGGAATTCCTCCCACCCGCGGTAGATCCCGAGGAGATCCGGGCGGCGGTGCGCGAGGTGATCGCGGGCGGCGCGAAGGATCTCGGCAAGGTGATGGGCCAGATCGTCCCGCGGTACAAGGGCCGGGCCGACGGCAAGCTGATCAACCAGATCGTCCGCGAGGAGCTTCAGGCGGGGTGATGGACGTAGTGGAGCCTCTCTCTTCCAACGGGGTGCCGACCGATACCGAGGCCGGCACCCCGTCTCCTTTGCCGGAGGAGAGGACGGCGGACGGACTCGACGCGGTAGAGCTTGAGTCAGTGCTCGAGGTGGTCGCCGGGTATGCGGCCGGTGCGCTCGGTGCGGCCCGCCTGCGCGCTCGCCGGCCCGTGCTCGAGCTCGAGTGGATCCGCCGGGAGCTGGCGCGGGTGGGCGAGGTGGCGGCGCTCTTCCGACGGGGCGACGGGCTCCTCGCCGAATCGGTGCCGGACGTGTCGCGCGCGCTCTCACGGCTCCGCATCGAAGGGAGCGTGCTCGAGGGCCAGGATCTCGTCGCCATCGGGCGCGTGCTCGGCACAGCGCGGCGGGTGCACGGCGATCTCCGCCGGGTGAAGGAGACCGCGCCGCTCGCCGCCGAGCTCGCCCACGACCTCCCGGATAAGTCCATCGAGCGGCGTCTGGAGCTGTCGCTCGACGCGGACGGCAGCCTCCTCGACACCGCGAGCCCCGCGCTCGCCGCGGCCCGCCGCGAGGTCCAGCACGCACGCCAGCGGCTCCTCCGGCGGCTCGACACGCTCCTCCGCGGACTCGACTCCACGACCGCTCCCTCGGACGCCTCCGTTACCGTGCGCGGTGGCCGCTACGTCATCCCGGTCCGCCGCGACTCTCGGAGCCGTCCCGCAGGCATCGTGCACGACGAGTCGGGCAGCGCGGGCACGCTCTTCGTCGAGCCGACCGAGGCGATCGAGCTCGGCAACGCGCTCCGGGAGGCGGAGGTCGAGGAGGGGCGGGAGACGCTCCGGGTGCTCCGCGAGCTGACCGGACTGCTGCGTCCGGAGCTGCCCGCGCTCCGGGGCGCGGTGGAGATGTGTGTAGCGGTGGACGACCTCGTGGCGCGCGCCCGATACGCCATCGCCGTCGAGGGCGAGGTGCCCGAGGTCGTGCCCGCGCCGAGCGGGCTCCGGATCGTAAACGGCAGGCATCCCCTGCTCCTGGCCGGCTCGGAGCCGGTGCTGCCGTTCGACCTGGAGATGGACCCCGCGGAGCGGACTCTGCTCATCAGCGGGCCGAACACCGGCGGCAAGACCGTGCTGCTCAAGGCGGTCGGGCTCGCCTCCGCGATGGCGCAAAGCGGGATCGTGCCACCGGTGGGCGCCGGCTCGAGGCTGCCGGCATTCGGCGGCTTCTTCGCCGACATCGGCGACCGCCAATCCATTGCCGCCAGCCTCTCCACCTTCAGCGCGCACGTCGCGATGCTGCGCCGCATCCTGGCCGACGCCGATGCCGGCACGCTGGTGCTGCTGGACGAGGTGGGGAGCGGCACCGATCCGGCCGAGGGGGCGGCGCTCGCGGGCGCTATTCTCGCCTCGCTTACCGCCCGCGGGGCGCTCACGCTCGCGACCACGCATCTGGGTGCGCTCAAGGACCTGGCGAGCCACACGCCGGGTGTGGTCAACGCCTCGCTCCAGTTCGACGCCGCGACCCTTACGCCGACGTACCGGTTCGTGAAAGGAGTGCCCGGCCGCTCCTACGGCCTGGCCATCGCGCGGCGGCTTGGTATCGAAGCGGAGATCCTCGCTGACGCCGAGGGGCGGGTCCCGGACGCCGAGCGCAACCTGGACGCCCTGCTCGCGGCGGTGGAGGAACGTGGGCGTGAAGGGCGGGAGACGCAGGCGCGCCTGGAGCAGCGGGAGGCTGGCCTGGAGGCGCTGCAGGCGCGGTTGGCAGCGCAGGACGAGAGCCAGCGCGCCCGCGAGGCGGAGCTGAAGCGGTTGGAGAAGGACGCCGACCGGGCCGGTCGGAAGCAGGCGCGGCAGTACCTGATGGATGCTCGGCGGCTGGTGGAAGAGGCCCTCGGTACGGCCCGATCGGCGGCTGACGACGCCGCGGCGCGCGAAGCGCGACGGATGGTGGAATGGGGCATCGGTGAGCACGCCGAGCCGACCGAGCGGGAGGAGGATGTCCCTGGGTCCACGGAGCTGCGGACGATCGTGGCTGGGGGCAGAGTGCGAATGCCGAGCGGCGGCACGGGCGAGGTGCTCGAGCTGCGCGGCGACGGCACCGCGGTCGTGACGGCGGGCGCGATGAAGATCGTGCTCGAGGCGTCCTCACTCACGCCGCTCCCTCCGAGCGGACGTGGGTCCGCTCGAAAGGAAGCGCGCGCCACGGCACGGGCCATGGCTTCGCATGAGCCGACTACTGCTGCCGTCGAGGTAGACCTTCGTGGGCTCACCGGCGACGAGGCGGAGCAGGCCACTATCGCCGCGGTGGATGCGGCGGTGCTGGCGGAGCAGCCGTTCCTTCGGATCATTCACGGAATGGGCACCGGAGTGGTGCGCGAGCGGGTGCGGCGGGTCGTCTCCGGCGACCGGCGGGTGACGCGGTTCGGCTTCGCGCCGCGAAACCAGGGTGGAACCGGAGTCACCATCGTCGAGTTCTCCGCGTGAGCATGATTCCCGAGGAGACGGTGGACCAGGTCCGCGAGAGCGCCGACCTCGTCGGCCTCATCGGCGAAGCCGTGGAGCTCAAACGCACCGGCTCGGACTATCGCGGGCCCTGCCCGTTCCACGGCGGCACCCATCGCAACTTCGCCGTCATTCCGAAGAAGAACCGCTACTACTGTTTCGTCTGCCACGCCTCGGGCGACGTGTTCTCCTGGCTGATGAAGCGATTCGGCATGGACTATCCGACCGCGGTGCGGGAGGCAGCGCGCCGCGCGGGGATCGTGATCCCCGAGACTCCGGGACGCTCAGGACCCGACCCCCGTGAGCCGCTGTTCGAGGCGGTCGCGGTGGCGCAGGACTGGTTCACCCGGCAGCTGCTGGAGTCGCCGGAGGCGGCCGACCCTCGGGCCTACCTCGAGGGGCGTGAGATCACGCTGGACACGGCGGGAGAGCACGGGCTGGGTTACGCGCCCCCGGGCCGTGGCTTCCTGACGGCGATGAAGGAGCTCGGCCTCGACGACAAGGTGCTACTGGAGGCCGGGCTCACGGCGCAACGCGAGGACGGGAAAGTGGTGCCCCGGTTCCGGGCGCGGCTGCTGTTCCCGATTCACGATCTCCGCGGGCGTGCCGTGGGATTCGGCGGCCGGCTCCTCGTTCCCGGCGAGCCGAAGTACCTCAACTCTCCAGAGTCGCCGATCTTCCACAAGGGGAAGCAGCTCTACAACCTGCACCAGGCCAAGACGGCGATCCGAAAAGAGGAGTCGGTCATCCTAGTCGAGGGATACTTCGATGTGTTTCGCCTCGTGCTCGCCGGTGTCGAGCACGTCGTCGCTCCGCTGGGCACCGCGCTCACCGGTGACCAGGCGGGGCTGCTGCGCCGGTTCGCCCGCACGGCCACGCTGCTCTACGACAGCGACCAGGCGGGCCTCCGGGCCACCTTCCGCGGCGGCGACGAGCTGCTGCGCCACGGCGTGCGGGTGCGGGTGGCGACGATGCCCGAAGGCGAGGACCCCGACACCCTGGTGCGAAAGGGTGGCGCCGCGGCGCTCCAGCCGATCCTCGAAGACGGGATCGATCTCCTCGAGCGCAAGATCCAGCTGTTGGAGCGGAAGGGCTGGTTCGAGGGCGTGGAGCACCAGCGCGAGGCGCTCGATCGCCTGCTGCCTACCATCCGGGCGGCGGCGGACCCGATCACCCGCGATCTCTACCTGAAGACGGTCTCGGAGCGGACGGGTGTGAGCAGGGAGGTGCTCCGCGAGCAGGCCGCGGCCAGAGCGGCCGCTCCCCCCGCGCCGCCCGATGCGCCAACACCGAGCCGAGGCCGGCCAGTGGCGCCGGTCAGGCGTCGCAGGCCGGGCTTGGAGGTCGCGGCCGAGCGCCTTCTCCTCTGGGTAATGTTGAGAGACCGTTCATGGATCCCCAAGGCAGCAACAGAAGTCCCTGTGGAGTGGTTCGAGACTCCAGTCTTGCGCGAACTGTACGAGGCGATGCTGCGCAGTCCCGAAAATGTCCAATCGGCAATATTCTTGGAGCACCTTTCGCCTCTGGCGCAGAAAGCGCTTGCACGTGTGGACGGATACGAGGCCAAATACGGATCGCCGGACCTCGATAGGGCGTTCGTGGACGCATGTAGGAGCTTGGAGGCTCGACCGCTTCGGAAGAAGCTGGATGAGATCAAAGCCTTGCGGGACGGCAGGAGTATCACCGCAGAGAACTTCGACACCATCGTACAGGAGGAGCGGGAGATAAGGAACAAGCTCTCGGCGATCTTCCCCGAGGAGCTGCTCAAGCGCAAACTGAGACGGGGGGACGTAGATGCACGCTGATCTGGCCAAGCTGCTCGATCTTCAGGCGAAGGACTCGGCGGTGGTGGAGGTGGAACGGCGGCTGGGCGCGCTGCGAGCGGAGACGAGCGTACTGGATCAGGCGTTGGACAAGGCGCGAGAAGGCCTGGAGGTGGCGAAGCGGGCGGCGGTCGATGCCGAGCGGCGACGGGACGAGCTGGAGCAGAAGATCGAGAGCTACCGCGTGCTCCAGGAGCGGCGCCAGCTGCGGCTGGAGCACGTACGGAACCCGAAGGAGGCCTCCACCCTCATGGCCGAGCTCGACCTGGCGAGATCGGTGGTGGCGAAAGAGGAGAACGATTGGGTCCGCAGCTCCGATGCAGTGACCCAGGCGCACTACAAGGCGGCGGAGGAGGAGCGCAACATCGACGCGGTCGCCGAGGGGCAGACCCCGGAGCGGGACCGGCTGGCCGCCCGGAGGCAGGAGCTGGAGGCCGAGCTGGCACTGGCGCAGCAGGAGCGGGAGGAGAGCGCGTCCCATCTGGAGCGGACGCTGCGGATCCGCTACGACCGGCTCCGCAAGGCGCGCTCCGGCGACGTGATCGTGCCCCTCGTGGGTGGGGCGTGCGGCTCCTGCCACACCGCCATCCCGCTCAATCGTCGCAGTCAGATCAAGGCCGGCACCGTGGTGGACAACTGCGAGGTGTGCGGCGCGATCTTGTACCCACCCGAGACCGCGAGGTCGCCCGAGTGACACTGCCGGGGGTTAGACTGCCGTGGTGAGCATCTCCCAGGCTCCGATCTTCCGCTGGGTGGTGGCCCCACGGCCGGACGGGGGTCTCGTGCTCCAGCTGGCCGAGCGGTTGCACCTGCCGGAGGCGCTGGCGGCCCTCTTGGTGCAGCGCGGCCAGTCCGACGTGGAGAGCGCGCGCCGCTATCTCCGTCCCGCCCTCAGCGATCTCTCCGATCCCTTCATCCTCGCGGGCATGGCAGAAGCGGTGGACGCCGTCGCCGCCGCCGTGCGCGCCGGCGGCACCATCATGGTGCACGGCGACTACGACGTGGACGGCCAGTGCGCCACCGCGGTCCTCACCCGCGCCCTCCACGCCGCCGGAGCGGACGTGGTGCCGTTCGTCCCCCACCGTCTCCGCGACGGATACGACTTCGGAACGGCCGGCCTCAACGCGGCCCGCGCCGCCGGCGCCTCCCTGGTCATCACCTGCGACTGCGGCATTACGGCGGTGGAGACGGTGCGGGAGGCGCGGGCCGCGGGCATCGGCGTGGTAGTCACCGATCACCACCTCCCGGGCGAGGAGATGCCGCCCGCCATCGCGGTAGTGGATCCGCAGCAGCCGGACGACGTCTCCGGGCTCTCGGGGCTCTGCGGCACCGGCGTCGCCTTCAAGCTGGTCCAGGCGCTGGTGCCGGCGCTCAATCTCCCGGTGAATCTGCCCTACTACCTCCTCGACATGGTGGCGCTGGCCACCGTGGCCGACGTGGTGCCGCTCCAGGGCGAGAACCGAATCCTGGTGAAGCACGGGCTCAAGCTCCTGTCCGAGAGCAACTGGCCAGGCGTGCGGGCGCTGGTCGAGGCGTGCGGCCTCGCCAACAAGGAGGTCCGCGCCGGCCACCTCGGCTTCATTCTCGGCCCCAGGCTCAACGCGGCGGGACGCATCGGCGACGCGGCGGACGGGCTCCGGCTCCTGCTCAGCGACAACATGGAGGAGGCCACCGCGCTGGCGCGGCGGCTGGAGGGGCTCAACACCGAGCGGCAGGCGCTGGACCAGCGGATCCTCGACGAGGCGCTCAACCAGGTCGAGCAGATCGCCGACCTGGAGCGCGACGCCAGCTTCGTGCTCGCGGCCGAAGGCTGGCATCCCGGCGTGGTCGGCATCGTCGCCTCCCGCGTGGTGGAGCGCTATGGCCGGCCGGCGTTCCTGATCGCCTTCGACGGCGACATCGGCAAGGGCTCGGGCCGGAGCATCTCCCGCTTCGATCTCCACCACGCCCTGCTCGCGTGCGGCGACCTGCTGGAGCGCTTCGGCGGCCACCACGGCCGCGGGGCTCACGATCCGGCGCGAGAACCTGGAGGCGTTCCGGGAGCGCTTCGGCGGAATCGCGCGCGGCACGCTCGCGCCCGAGGACCTCGGCCCCGAACAGCGGGTGGACCTGGAGATCGGGCTGCACGAGATCAGCTACGAGCTGGAGCGGCTCTGTCGCCACCTCGAACCCTGCGGGACCGGGAACGCGAGCCCCGTCTTCGGCGTGCGGGGGGTGCGGCTCGCCGGTCGTCAGCGGGTCGGGCAGGGGCACCTCAAGGGTACCCTCGACGACGGTCGCCACCGCCTGCCCGCGATCGGGTTCCAGTGGGCGGACCGGGTGCCCTGGCTCACCGACGACCCGGTGGACGCGGCGTTCCGGCTGGAGCTGAACGAGTGGAACGGGCGGCTGTGCCTCCAGGCGCGGCTTTGCGCCATCGGGCCGCACGGCGCCGGAGTAGCCGTGCGACCGCAGCCCCTTGTGACCCTGAGCGAAGCGAAGGGGACATGAGCCGGGGTATGGCTCCTTCGCTGCGCTCAGGATGACAGCGGTGTGCGTATCGTCGCCGGTGAGTTCGGCGGCCGGCGGCTCGTGGTCCCGCGCGACGGCCGGGTGCGTCCCACGGCCGACCGGGTGCGGGAAGCCTGGATGAGCATCGTCGCGCCCGAGCTCCCCGGCGCGCGGGTGCTCGATCTCTTCGCCGGGAGCGGCGCGCTCGGCCTCGAGGCGCTCTCGCGCGGCTCCTCGCACGCCACCTTTGTGGAGCTCGCGCCCGCCTCCCTCGAGGCGCTTCGGGGCAACATCGACGCGCTCGGCGTCGGCGAGCGGGCCGCGGTCCGCCGCGGCGACGCGCTGCGCTTCGTTCAGGGGCTCGACGCCGGCGCGTACGACATTGCCTTCGCGGACCCGCCCTACAACGTGGACGCGGCGGACCGGCTGGTCGCCCTCTTCCGCGCCACGCCGTTTGCCCGCATTCTCTCGATCGAGCACCCGGCCGACCGGCGGGTCGCGGGCGACGACACCCGTCGCTACGGCGACACCGCCGTCACCTTCTGCCAAGCTCCATGACCAGGATCGCGCTCTACCCGGGCTCGTTCGATCCACCGACGAAGGGGCACGAGGACCTCGTGCGCCGGAGCCTCGCGCTGGCGGACCAGCTGATCGTGGCCATCGCGCGGAACGCGACCAAGCAGCCGCTCTTCGGCGTGGAGGAGCGGCTCGGCCTCCTGCGCGAGGCGGTGGGCGGCGACGCGCGGGTCTCGATCCAGTCGTTCGACGGGCTGCTGGCGGAGTTCGCCAAGCGGGTGGGCGCGTCGATCATCGTCCGGGGCTTGCGGGCGGTGAGCGATTTCGAGTACGAGTTCCAGATGGCGCTCATGAACCGACGACTGCACCCGTCGCTCGAGACCGTGTTCCTGGTCCCTGCCGTGGACCTCACCTATCTCAGCTCCAGCTTGGTGCGCGAGGTGGCCCGCTACGGCGGCGACGTGAGCGGGCTGGTGCACCCAGCGGTCGCCGCCGCGCTGAAGGAGAAGTTCGGGCGATGAGCTTCCGCGACGATCTGCTGGAGCGCGCGGCGAAGCGCCGGGCCCGCATCGTCCTGTGTGAGGGCGAGGACCCCCGAGTGCGTGCGGCGGCGGAGCGGCTGGCGCGGGAACGAATCGCACAGCCGATCCTGCTCGGCGGCGGCGGCCTGGCGCCGTCGAGGGACAAGCGGCTCAACCGGGTCGCGAACTACCTGCGGGAGCGCCGGCCGGACAGGATCCGCGACGGCGTGCACGCCCTCGACGTCGCCGCCGATCCCGCCAACTTCGGCGCGTCGCTGGTCGCCCTGGGCGAGGCCGACGGTGCCGTGGCCGGGGCCGTGCTGACGACGCGCGACGTGCTCCGGGCCGCGCTCTGGGCGATCGGCGCCGCGCCCGGTGTCAGTCTGGTGAGCTCCGCGTTCTACATGGTGCTGCAGAGCGGGGCGGTGCTCACCTACACCGATTGCGCCGTGGTGCCCGATCCCTCGCCGGAGGAGCTGGCCGGCATCGCGCTCGCCGCCGCGCGAGACCGCGCCCGCCTGGTGGGTGATGCGCCCCGCGTCGCCTTCCTCTCCTACAGCACCAAGGGCAGCGCCGACGGGCCCCAAGTGCAGAAGGTGCGCCAGGCGGTCTCCCTCTTCCGGAAGCTCGCGCCCAACATCCCGGCCGACGGCGAGCTGCAGGGCGACGCGGCGCTGGTGCCCGACATCTCGGAGCGCAAGGCGCCCGGCTCGCCGGTCGCGGGCAAGGCCAACGTGCTGGTGTTTCCCGACCTCGACGCCGGCAACATCGCGTACAAGCTTACTCAGCGTCTCGGCGGCGCGGTCGCGATCGGGCCGATACTCCAGGGGCTGGCCCGCCCCATGGCCGACCTGTCGCGGGGGGCCACGCCCGATGATATTGTCGAGGTGGCGGCCATGGTGGCGTTGCAGAGCGACTCGACGACCTGACGGAGCGACGATGGGTTTCACCCAGACCAAGGATCAGAGCGGTGTGGCGGTGCTGCAGGTGGAAGGGCAGCTGATCGTGGGCAATCGCCAGGAGCTCAAGGAACTGGTCCAGGCCGCGCTGGACCGGAGCGAGCGCAGGATCCTGATCGACTTCTCCCGCACCGGCTACATCGATTCCTCGGGGCTCGGCGCGCTGGTGTCCATCTCGAAGCGGATCCGCGAGGCCGGCGGCGAGCTGCGGCTCTCCGGGCTCAACGAGGACCTCCGCTCGCTGTTCGAGCTCACCAAGCTGGACACGCTCTTCACCATCGCCGACACCCCGCAACAGGCCCTGGGCAGCTTCTAGCATCCGCGACCGATGACGTCGCCCCTTCGACTCTGTGTCCGCCGCTCGACGGCCCCGGACGCCGAGGGCGCCGCCACGCTGGTCACCCTGCGGCTGCCCAGCGACGTGACCTGCATCGAAGAGGCGGTGGAGCTGGTGACCCGCCACTGCCTCGCCGGGCACGCCGCCACCCGGACCATCCGCTTCCGGCTCCAGGTCGTGCTCTCGGAGGCGCTCGCCAACGCCATCCTGCGCGGCAACCGCGAGTCGCTCGACAAGTGGGTGGACATCCGCGCCGAGCTCCACGACGAGGTGATCCGGGTCCACGTCACCGACCAGGGC
>DATLHD010000170.1:0-2147 GCA_035540075.1 Gemmatimonadales bacterium | reverse complement strand
CCCTTCTACTCCCCGTGCCTGGGTGACTGCGTCGAGGGCTCGTCGGACTTCGGGCAGCCTTTCGATTGGTGGCCCCTCTCGGCGGCGCTGATCATCCTGATCTTCCCGCTGGGTTTCCGGATGACCTGCTACTACTACCGCAAGGCCTACTACCGGGCGTTCTGGCTCTCCCCGCCCGCCTGTGCCGTCGCGGAGCCACACAAGGCGTACTCCGGCGAGACCCGCCTCCCGCTGATCCTGCAGAACATGCACCGCTACTTCTGGTACGCCGCCGTGGTGGTCGCGCTGATCCTGACCTACGACGTGTTCCTGGCGTTCGGGCCGGCTCCGGGCGAGCCCGACGGAATCCACATGGGTCTCGGCACGGTGCTGATGGCCATCAACGTCGTCTACATCTGGCTCTACACCCTGTCCTGCCACTCGTGCCGGCACACGGTCGGCGGCCGGCTGCGGCACTTCTCGAAGCACCCGGTCCGCTACCGCCTCTGGACCTGGGTCTCCAAGCTCAACGCCAAGCACGCCCGCTATGCCTGGGTGTCCCTGTTCTCCGTCGCGCTGGCGGACCTCTACATCTACCTGCTCGCCATCAACGCGTTCGACGACCCGAGGTTCTTTTGATCCCCACAAAGTTGCTCGCTCCTCCGTTTCGCTCCCCCGCTCACAACTCCGCGGGGACCCCGGAAAGGCTTTTAGATGACCAGTGAGCGACACCCGATGACCGGGAACGAGATGTCCGGCGCCGAGGCCGGGGGCCTCGAGCGGCACACCTACGACGTGGTCGTGATCGGCGCCGGCGGCGCCGGTTTGCGGGCCGCGATCGCCGCCCACGAAGCCGGCGCCCGCACCGCGCTCGTCTGCAAGTCGCTGCTCGGCAAGGCCCACACGGTGATGGCCGAGGGCGGCATCGCCGCCGCCATGGGCAACCGTTGGCCCGAGGACAACTGGGAGGTGCACTTCCGCGACACCATGCGTGGCGGGAAGATGCTCAACAACTGGCGGATGGCCCAGCTCCACGCGCAGGAGGCGCCCGAGCGCGTGCAGGAGCTCGAGGACTGGGGCGCCCTGTTCGACCGCACCGAGGACGGCCTGATCTCCCAGCGCGACTTCGGTGGGCACCGCTACGCCCGGCTCGCCCACGTCGGTGACCGGACCGGCCTCGAGATGATCCGCACCCTCCAGCAGCGAGCGGTCGCGCTCGGCATCGACGTATTCATGGAGTGCACGGTCACCGAGCTGTTCAAGGACGGCGACAAGATCTCCGGGGCGTTCGCCTACTGGCGCGAGACCGGCCGGTTCATCGTGTTCGAGGCGCCCAGCGTCGTGCTCGCCACCGGCGGCATCGGCAAGAGCTTCAAGGTGACGTCGAACTCGTGGGAGTACACCGGCGACGGACACGCGCTCGCGCTGCGGGCCGGCGCCAGCCTGATCAACATGGAGTTCGTGCAGTTCCACCCGACCGGGATGGTCTGGCCGCCCTCGGTGAAGGGCCTGCTGGTCACGGAGTCGGTCCGCGGCGACGGCGGGATCCTGCGGAACTCCGAGGGCAAGCGGTTCATGTTCGACTACATCCCCGAGTTCTTCAAGAGCGAGACCGCCGACAACGAGGAGGAGGCGGACAAGTGGTACGACGACAAGAAGAACAACCGCCGGCCACCCGAGCTGCTCCCGCGTGACGAGGTGGCCCGGGCCATCAACTCCGAGATCAAGGCCGGGCGCGGATCACCGCACGGCGGCATCTTCCTCGACATCGCCTCGCGGCGCGACGCCGAGTTCATCCGCAAGCGGCTGCCGTCGATGTACCACCAGTTCAAGGAGCTGGCCGACGTCGACATCACCCAGGAGCCGATGGAGATCGGACCGACCTGCCACTACGTCATGGGCGGGGTCGAGGTCGACGCCGACACCCAGGAGAGCGCGGTCACCGGTCTCTACGCCGTCGGGGAGTGCTCCGGCGGCATGCACGGGTCCAACCGCCTGGGCGGCAACTCGCTCGGCGACCTGCTGGTGTTCGGCAAGCTGGCCGGCGAGGCCGGATCGGCGTACGCCGCGGGTCTGGGCGACTCGCGTCCGGCGGTTGATCCCGCTGCGGTCAAGGCCGCCGAGGTGGCGGCGCTCGACCCGTTCGGCCACGAGGGGGGAGAGAACCC
>DATLHD010000169.1:0-9864 GCA_035540075.1 Gemmatimonadales bacterium | reverse complement strand
GTGGTGGTGCAGGTCACCCAGACACTGGTCTCCCGCGCGGCGTGGGTCAGGTCGGGGACGGGCGCGACGTCGACCCGCAGCTCGGCGGCCTTGTCGTCGGCGAAACGCCGGGCGCGCCCCGCCCTCAGGTCGAACGCCATGACCCGTTCCAATCGATGCACGCAGGCCAGCGCCCGGAGCTGACTCCTGCTCTGCTCACCGCAGCCGCAGATCGTGACGGTGGGACGATCGGGAGCCAGGTACTTCGCCGCGACCGCCGTGGCGGCAGCGGTGCGCAGACTGGTGATCGCTATCGAATCGAGCAGGGCGAGAAGGCTGCCGTTCGCGGCGTCGAACAGCAGGATGGCGCCCTGAATAGTGGGGAGACCGTTGCGATCGGGGTTGCTGGGGAAGTTGGCGTTCACTTTCGCCGCGTAGATCGGTCTGCCGCCCAGCGCATCCCGCAAACCGGCCGCCTTCACGTGGAAGCCGCCGTGGTCGACGTGGGTCCCGAGAACTCCCCCTGGGATGGTTTCTCCCCGGGCGTGGCTGAGAAACCCGTGCTCGACCGCCTCGATGCAGTCGGACATGCGCAACAGCCCCGCCACGTCCTCGCCGCGAAGAAGGAGGGTACCGGAGGACGGTGGACGGGTCGGCATGGTCATTCCAGCCGAAGAATTCGAAGCGTCGGCCTGCCGCTGACGTTTTCGAGCGGGACGTAGAGAAATCCCGTGGCGGGATCCACGGCCACCGAGTGGGCATGCGGGGCCCGATACTCCGGCAGCGGAGCCAATGTCCTGTCGTGCACAGCGAACGCCTTGATCACGCCCGATTCCCCCGCGACATACAAGCGCCCCCGCACGGGGTCCAGGTCGAGGACATCGGGCTCTTCCCCGACCGGGTACAGGTGCAGGACCCGCCTCTCGCGCAGATCGAGAATCCCCAGCTTGGCGTTCCGCTCCCCGGTCACGTAGATGAGCCGATGTACCGCGTCCAGGTAGAAGCCGTGGGGATGTTCGATCCCCGGGAGGGGAATTCGGTCCACGATGGAGTCCGTCAGCGGATCGATGGCGATGAGCTGGTTGCGCGTCTGTACGGCTACCCATATCCGTCCGGCTACGGAATCGTACTGCGTGTTTCCCGCCTCTCCCCCAAGTGGAATCGGACGGCGCGCGCTGAAACGCGGCACGTCGATCACCAGCTCCTGCTGCCCGTACTCATCCGACACGAAGAGCTTGTTCGCGGGCGGAGCGTAGGCAAGTCCATCGGGAAACCGACCCCCAGGTTCCCGCGCCATAACCCGTCCGTCGCGGCTGTCGAGCACCGCGACCTCTCGACTTGCGCTGAGAGCCGCAAAGACACGATGTAAGGCCGGCGCGACGCGTATGCCGGTAACGCCCGGCATGCCCGGCACACGGGCCACCACCTGGCGTTCCCTCGTGTCGAACGCAAGGACCTCGCCTGGACCCATGTGCGCGATCCAGAGCCATCCCGTCGTGACATCGAAGGTCTGGTAGTCGAAGCGCCCCGGCTTCCCGGGCAGCGGAACATCGGCGGCGACTCGCCACTGTGCGGCCGACACGCCGTTGATGAACGTCAGCAGAAAGACAATCAGCCGCACTTTCTGCGCCCTCAGCGTCAATGGAGCCGCGTGAGCACCACACCGATCACACCCGCGGCGATGATCACGAGCGGCTCCGGCACGCGGCGCACTCGGGTGAGCACGAGCAGCGTCGCGATCGCAATCGCGATCGTCGGCCCATCGACGATAGCGCGGCGGCCCAGTACCACCACGGCTCCGGCGATCGCGCCGGTAGCGGCCGCGGTGACGCCGTCCACGGCTGCTTTGAGGTGTTCACTGGCCATGACGCGGTGAAAGGAGGGCGCCGCGAGCACGACCGCGAGGTAGGTCGGCAGAAACATCCCCACCGCCGCGAGGAGACCACCGAGCGGTCCGGCCACCAGATAGCCGATGAAGGCCACGGTGATCACCACCGGCCCCGGCGTGATCATGGAGACCGCCACCGCATCGACAAACTGCCGTTCGGTGAGCCAGCCGTAGTCCCCCACGGCGCCGCCGTGCAGGAAGGGCACCACGGCAAGCCCGCTGCCGAACACGACGACGGAGGCTTTGGCGAAGAACCCGAAGATCTGCCCCAGCGTCTCGGTCGATGCCGGCCCGTGGAGTCCGGTGACGAGCCACCACGGGACGATGGCAGCGGCCGCCGTACCGGGTGACGAGATACGCCCGCGCCAGGCCCTCCAGGCGAGGACCACGATGCCGCTCAGTGCGAACACCCAGAGGATCTCGGCCTCGACCCAAGCGACCACGACCGCGTTCACCAGCACGACGGTCCAGAGGAGCCGATCATGGCCCACGCTCGACCGGAGCAGCTTGCCGGCGCCCCGGGCCACGATCGCGATGACCGCGGCACCGATGCCATAGAAAGCGCCCTGCATCCAGGAGAGCTCGCCGAATCGGATGTAGAACGCGGACAGGGCCAGCACCATGAGGAACGACGGTCCGACGAACGCCAATCCCGCCACCGTCGCGCCCAGAAGCCTCCACCGGGCCCAGCCGAGATATATGGCGAGCTGGGCCGCCAGCGGCCCGGGCGCCAGCTGCGCGAGCGCGAGTCCCTCCTTGTACTCCTCGACGGTCACCCACCGGCGGTCCACTACCAGGTCGCGCTGCATGGCGGCAGTCAGCGCGATGGGGCCGCCGAACCCGAAGGTGCCGAGTCGCAGGAAGTACGCGGCGAGCCCGCCCAGGGAGACCGTATCGCTCATTCGCCTCTCGTGGTTATCCGCTGCACCCATGCGTAGAGTCCATCGTAGAGGGTCTCGGTATAGCGGAGCAGCTCGTGATCGTCCCGGATCACGAGGCCGAGCCCCCGGATGATGGCATCCAGTCCCGGTGCCTCCGGGCTGCGGAAGCGATCGTCGTCCAGGTCGGCGTCGTGTACCATCGTGGCGATCTCATCCAGCGCCGGGTCGCGGATGCGGTACTTCTGCAGGATCGTTTCGAACGAGCAGCGCCCCTCGTGATGGCCGAGCTCCACTCCGCGCATGTCGAACGGCGTGCCTCCCAGTGCCGCAGCGGCCTTGGGGTCCTGCGCAAAGGCGAAGGTCGCCGCGGGATCGATGAACCGGCGGATGAGCCACGCACACGCCGTGCGGTCGATATGAGGACCGGGCCTAGTGACCCACAGCATCGGCTCGGCCTCTCTCTGGTGACGGCTCCGGGAGTTCCCGGGCTGCCGTCCGAAGCGCTTCCTCCGCCTCGCGCCGGCCCGGTGCGCGGAAGTGGTCCCGGCGTGATTCGAGCCGGAGCGCGCGCTCGAGTCCGGCAAGCTGCCGGCGGGCATGGTCGGGACGGCCGCCGCGGGCAACCCGGAGCTTCGGCCCGACGCAGCGGAGCCCCTCTGCCGACTCGGCGATGGCGGCGTAGCGCTCATCGGCCGCGGCACGGAACTGCGCGACGATGGTCTGGTCCTGTTCCGCACCGAGGCTCGTGGCCTCCCACACGAACGCCGTGCCGCCCTGCTCCTCGATCTCCTCGGCGAGCCATTCGAAGGCTTCCCGCGTCTTCGCATCAGACGGGAGAAGCCAGACCGCGTCGTGCAGCAGGGTCGCGCCCAGCCGCTTGAGCCGACGCCACACGGCGAGGCGGGGGCGGGACGGCTCGCGCGGCAGTCGGTAGGAAAGGGCGACCCAGGAAATCCCGGACATGGGAGTAAAATGTAACCATGGTTACTTGCAGTCAACGCCGGTGCTTGAGATCCGCTTGACGCCCCCGCGCCACCCTTCGTCCGTACAACCCCTGCGCGCCGGAGAATGGTGCCGGAGCCGGTCGTCGGCCCGATCTGAACTGAGAGGAGCACCGTTCTATGCGATGGCGGACAGGATTGGCAGTCGGCACGGGATTGCTGGCCGCGTGCACGGCCGACCGAACGGCGACGGAACCTGACGGGATCGAGCGCGTCTCCGCCGACCGAGCCCTCGCCGCGAACACCTGGACACTCCGGGCCGCACAACCCAGCGGAGGAGCACTCTACGAGAGATTCGCCGGCACGGCGCCGAATGCGGCCGGCCAGTCCATCGTCTATGTGTTCGGCGGGACCGACGACCAGGGCGGCGTGGTCTTCCAGAGCAGCGCCTACAACGTATCCACGGACACCTGGTCCGGAGGGCTGGCTACCGTGGGCGCCTTCGCAGCGAACGGCGTCGGCAAGATCGCCGACCGCCTGTACTTCTCCGGCGGTTACAACGAAGCGAGCCAGCCCCGCGGCTTCACGAATCGGCTCTGGGCCTACGACTATGCCAACGATCAGCTGACCTTGAGGGCTCCACTCCCGATCTTCGGCGCCGAAGGCGTCAGCGGTGTCATCAACGGTTACCTGTTCGTGCTGCCCGGTACGTGCTCCGGCGACCTCTGGCCCGTCGATCCGCGCTTCTGCGCGGAGGAGCCTACCCGCCGTCTCTTCCGCTACAACCCGGCGACGGACATGTGGGTGTCGAAGCGGCAGGCGCCGCACGTGCACCGCGCGGGCGCCGGCGTCGTAATGAGCGGGAAGCTCTATGTAGTCGGGGGGTTCGACAGCTTCGATCCGGTCGCGGCCCTGGACGTCTACGATCCGGCCACGAACTCCTGGCGGACGCTGGCTCCTATTCCCGAGCCCGGCCGTGCCATCGGCGCCGTGTTGCAGGCGAAGTTCCACGTGCTGGTGGGGACGAAGCACTACGTCTACGACCCGACGACCAACCGGTGGCGCACACTCGCGTCCTCGCAGTTCGGACACGATGCGCTCCTCAAGGTGCAGCTGAACGGTCGTGCGCACCTGCTCGCGGTGGGAGCAAATCACGGCCCGAACATCGACATCCCCAATCCGAGCGAGCTCTACACGCCTTGAGGGTCTAGCTGGAGGGTTGGGTCTCCCGGGCGGACGGTCCGAGCACGAGATCCGCGAGGTTGCCGTCGCCCCGCACGGTCGGAAGGCCCGCACCCTCCCACTCGGTGTAGCCTCCCGGCAGGTCCACGATGTCGGTCATTCCACGCGCGTCCAGCAGACTCGCCGCGATCGTCGAGCGGGTGCCACCCTGGCAGTGCACCACCAGCGGCCGCATCGCCGGCAGCTCACCGATGCGATCGGCGATCTCTCCCGCGGGGATGTTGAGAACGCCGGGAATATGGCCCGCTTCCCATTCCGCACGGCTGCGCACATCCACCGCCGCCGCCGTCTTCTTCTCCAGCCGCTCAGCCAGCTCCCGCGCGGTGATCCGGGTGATGGTGGTGAGCGTGCGTCCAGCACCGGTCCACGCGCCCAGCGCCTCGGCGCCGAAGCTGCCCGCGATCCGGTCGAGCCCGATCATCGCGAGATCGCGTAGCGCGCCTTCGGCCTGTCGCCCGTCGGCCTTGGCCGAGAGGAGATGGACGTCTCGGTCGTAGGGCACCACCCAGCCGGCCCAGGTAGTGAACGAGTTGTTGAAGGGGAGGTTGATCGTGCCCGGGATGTGCCCGCTGGCGTACTCCGCCCCGGTGCGGGTATCGATCACGAGGCCGCCGGCGTCCATCACCTCGACCATCTTCTCGGGCGCCATCGGTGCGGGTCGCGGCAGTCCGCCCAGCAGCCGCGGCCCCTCCCGATTGAGCCGCTTCATGATGCCGAAGTACTTGGGTGGCTCGGGTTGCCCGGCGAGCACCATGCGTCCGAACTCGGCCTCGTCATTCACGCCGAAGGCCCAGTTGAATCGCCGCTCGTAGCCCACCGTGCTGTGGGGGATCGCGCTCAGCCCCTTGCCGCACGCCGAGCCGGCGCCGTGACCCGGCCAGATCTGGAGCCAGTCGGGCTGGAGCTTGAAGCGCTGGAGGCTGCGGAAGAGCGTCCGCGCCGCGGCGTCCATCGTGCCGCCCACGCCGGCCGCCCGCTCGAGCAGGTCGGGACGACCCACGTCGCCCACGAAGACGAAGTCGCCGGTGACGGCGGCGATCGGCTCCGTCGCCGCGGCGCCATCGGTCACCAGGAAGATGAGGTGCTCCGGCGTGTGGCCCGGTGTGTGGAGCGCCTGGATCGAGATGTTGCCGACGGTGAAGCGGTCGCCGTCGTGGAGCAGGATCGCCCCGTCCGACGCCGCGAACTCGTACCGCCACCCGTCGCCGCCTTCGTCCGACAGGTAGAGCTTGGCCTTGGCGCGGGCCGCCAGCTCGCGGGCGCCGGAGCAGAAGTCGGCGTGAATGTGGGTCTCGGTGACGTGGGCGACGCGAAGCTGGAGCGAGGCGGCGAGGGCGAGGTACTGGTCGACATCCCGATTGGGGTCGATGATGAGCGCCTCCTTCGCCTCGGTACACCCGATGAGGTAGCTCGCCTGGGCGAGCTTGGGGTCCCAGGTCCGGTGCAGCAGCACTAGCGGCGTCCCGGCCGCCGGAACATGGGGCGCCGCTCCTCATCCTCGAAGTCGACTTTCGGCCGGCGGGGGCCGGACTGCCTCGGCTCCGAGCGCTTGGGCTCCGCCGGCGGCGCGGGCGCGGGCTTCCGCGCGGCCGGCTGCGGGGCCTGGGGCGCGGGTGGGCGTCGCGACACGTGCAGCTGCTCGGCCGCAGGTGGGGGCTCCTTGGCGCGAGCCTCGCCGCCGCTGGTGGCGAGCAGGCCCATGGCCGATTGGGCGGCGACCTTGATCGTCTGGAGCGCCGTGTCGATCGACTCGCGGAGCCGCGCATCGATCCGGGGCCCTTCGGCCGCGAGCACCTCGCGCACCAGGGCCCGTGCGGTGTCCGGCCCGATCGCCAGCCCCAGCTCGGCCAGGCGGTCGCAGACCATCTCCACCGTGCGGACGCTCGGCTCGTAGGCGCCGATCCGCTGGGATGTCTGGCTCATCGCTCCCTCCAGGTCACAGCTCCAGCGCGCGCCAGAGGTACCAGCACGCGACCGAGCGGTAGGGGCGCCAGCGTGCGGCGCGGCGCTCGATGGTGATGGCCGCGGGCAGACGGCGGCTGCCGAAGGTGCGCGCGAACCCCTTGCGGATCCCGAGGTCGCTCACCGGCAGCACGTCCGCGCGGCCCAGTCGGAACATGAGCAGCATCTCCGCCGTCCAGCGCCCCACGCCGCGCACCTGCACCAGCCGCTCGATCACTTCCTCGTCGCCCATGAATCGCACCCGGCGCATTCTCGGCACGGTGCCGTCCAGGCTTCGCTCCGCGAGGTCGCGGAGCGCCGCCGTCTTCGCGGTGGAGAGCCCGGCTGCGCGGAGCCGCTCCGGCGGCGTGGAGAGAATGTCGCGCGGAGTGGGGAAGCGCTTCGGCGCATGGATCGCCTTCACGCGGCCGAGGATGGTCGCGGCGGCGCTGCCCGAGAGCTGCTGGTAAACGATGGCCCGGGCGACGGCGGCGAAGAGGCTCTGCGTCTGCCGGGGGCGAAGGAGGCACGGACCCACGCGCGCAATCAGCGCGCCGAGCATCGGATCGGCGTCCGAGAGGTGCCGGCACGCCAGGACCGGATCGTAGTCCAGTCCCGAGGTGACGACGGGTCGGGCGGTCATGGGTCAAAGATAACGGGGGCGTGCGGTAGCCGCGCCGATGAGCAGGGTCGCGGCGAGCACCAGCACCGTGCCGCCGAGCTGCCACGCGCTGGGCCGCTCGGGAAAGACCGGCAAGGCCAGCAGCCAGGTAAATGCCACGCCGACCGTGCTGAGTGCCGCTACCGGCGCGGCTCGGTGCAGGGCGTAGGCCCTGGTCATCGCGAGCTGCGCACCGCCGCCGCCCAGGCCCGCGCCCAGGAGGTAGAAACCGCTCTGCGCGTCGGGCCAGGTCCATGACGGGATCGCGAGCAGCAGCATGGTGGCGAGCGCCACGAGTGAGAAGTGGAGCACCACCGCCTCGTGGCTCTCGGCAGGGCCGATGCGGCGCAGCCAGATCATGGCCAAGGCGTAGAAGAAGGCGCCTGCCGTGGCGACCGTGGCGACGGGTGCGGCGATGGTGAACGAGGGCCGCAGCAGGAGCGCAATGCCGACGAAGGCGAGCGCGACCGCGATCCAGACCCGCCTGCTCACCGGCTCCCCCAGCAGTCGTCCCGAGAGGGTGGCGACAAAGATCGGCGCGGTGGCGCCCAGCGTTGCCGCGTCGCCCACGGCGACGCGAGGCGAGGCGAGGGCGAAGAACGAGCCCAGTGCGGCGATGGTGCCGTAGACGCTGCGACGCCACGTGCCTCCACGATCAGTCACGGCGAGCGATGTTCCTCGAGCCGTGGCCAGGCCCACCGCGATGAGCGCACCGACGAGGAACCGCGCGGCCGCGATCTCGGGCCAGGGGAGGTGGCGCGAGCCCAGGCGGGTGAAGACGTTCATCGCGGCGAAGCAGAGCTGGGCGAGCACCATCCAGCCCAGTCCGGCGAGCGGCTGTGCGGCGCGCACGGTGTCCTCGGTGAGAGCGCCGGAAGCTAGCACGCCGAGGACCGGCGCGCGGTGAGCGCCGACGCGCGGTGCGGCCCTCGCCTTGACGACGTTCCCCCGGCGCGTTCGCTTTGGCCGATGACCCCCGAAGACTTCCGCCGCCATGCCCACGAGCTGGTGGACTGGATGGCCGACTACATGGCTCGCGTGGGCGAGCTGCCCGTCACTCCGCCGGTCGCCCCCGGCGACATCCGCCGGCGACTCCCGTCCTCACCTCCCGAAGCCGGCGAGCAGTTCGCTTCGCTGTTCCAGGACTTCCGGGACCTGATCGTCCCTGGGATGACGCACTGGAACCACCCCGGATGGTTCGCCTACTTCCCCGGCAACAACAGCCCCCCGTCGGTCCTCGGCGAGATGCTGACGGCCACGATGGGCGCGCAGTGCATGTCGTGGGTAACCTCACCCGCGGCCACCGAGCTGGAGCAGGTGGTCATGGACTGGCTGCGGCAGATGGTGGGCTTACCGGCAGAGTTCGTCGGCTCCATTCAGGACACGGCCTCCACCGCCACGCTGGTGGCGCTGCTCTCCGCGCGCGAGCACGCGAGCAAGGGCGTTACCGGGCTCCAGGGGATGAGCGGCGGCCCCGCCCTCACGGTCTACGCCTCGCGCGAGGCGCACTCTTCGGTGGACAAAGGCGTCAAGCTCGCGGGCTACGGGCTCGAGCGGCTGCGCCGGATCGCTACCGATGCGGCGTTCGCGATGGACCCCTCCGCGCTGGAGCGGGAGATCGAACGAGATCTCGCGGCAGGACTGCGGCCGGCATGCGTGGTCGCCAGCATCGGCACCACTTCATCCACCGCGGTGGATCCCGTGGCCAGGATCGCGGAGATCTGCCGCCGCCACGGGATCTGGCTCCATGTGGACGCCGCCTACGCTGGCTCGGCCGCGATCGTCCCCGAGCTGCGCGACCGATTCGACGGCTGGGAGCCGGCCGACAGCATCGTGCTGAACCCGCACAAGTGGCTGCTGACCAACTTCGACTGCACCGCCTATTACGTGCGCGATCGGGACGCGTTGCTCTCGGCGTTCAGTCTCACGCCGGAATACCTCCGGACCGCTCACGACGAGCAGGTGGTGAACTATCGGGACTGGGGCATCCAGCTGGGCCGGAGGTTCCGCGCGCTCAAGCTGTGGTTCGTAATCCGCAGTTACGGTGTCGAGGGCCTCCAGGCGCTCATCCGTCGACACGTCGCACTGGCGGGCGAGCTGGCGAGCTGGGTGGACGCGGCGCCCGACTTCGAGCGGCTGGCGCCGGTGCCGTTCGGGCTGGTGTGCTTTCGCTACCGGCCGCCGGGCGTCGCGGAGGAGGAGCTGGATCGGCTCAACGAGCGGCTGTTGACTGCGGTGAACGCCACGGGGCGGGTGTTCATGACCCACACGCGGCTCGGGGGCCGCTACACGATCCGGCTGGTGATCGGCCAGCGCGCCACCGAGCGGCGG
>DATLHD010000168.1:0-13185 GCA_035540075.1 Gemmatimonadales bacterium | reverse complement strand
CGCGCCGATTCCGCCTGCAGGGTCTCGAGGTCGAGGTCGAGGATCGGCGCGCCTTCCAGCAACTGATCGAAGGGCCGGTGCCACTCGGCTTCGACCCGCTCCACGATGCTCCGGCGACTGCCGGCCGCCTCGGTGAGCCGTACCTGGAGTGTGTGGCTCTCCTCGTTCGCGGATTCCAGCGTGCCGCGCGACTCCACGACTTCCTGCTCCGCGGCGGCGAGCGCCCGCTCCGCGTCCGCCAGGGACGCTTCCGCGTCGGCGGCCGCGTGCTCCAGCTGATGCAGCTCCAGCTCGCGCTCCGCGCGGGCTTCGCGCCATTCCGCCTGCTGCTTCATGAGCGCGGCTTCATCCTGATCGAGCTGCGCCAGCTCTCCTCCGAGGGCGAGGGCCGCCGCCTCGGCCTCGGAGCGCACCGCCTCGGCCCGCCCCAGCCGTTCTTCGGCCGAGCGGAGGCCGCCGGCCACCTGGGCCTCCCGCACCTGCCAGTGCACGCGCTGCTCCCGCGCGGCCTCCTGCTCGGTCTCCAGCTCCGCGAGCCGGCCCCGGGACGAGCCGAGGTCTTCGTCCAGCCGGTTGCGGGCCAGCTCGCCCTCCATCAGCGCGTTGTCGATCTCCCCCAGCCGCTGCTCGGAGCGCTGGAGCCGCTCCGTGAGTCGGGCGAGCTGGGACTCGGAATCGGCCGACTCGCGAGTCAGGTTGGCCGCCTGGCGTGCCGCGTCCTCCTTCGTGGCCACGGCCTGGCGCTCGGCCTCGCGGGCGGCGTCGGCCGCGGCGACGGTCTCGCTCAGCGAGCGCTCCCGCTGGGCCAGTGCGTCGACGGTCTCCCGCAACGCCGCTTCGGCAGTGGCAACGGCGGTCCCGGCTCGCTCCACCTCCTGACCTAGGTCCGCCAGCTCGGCCCGGCGCCGGAGCGGTCCCGTCGGAGCCCCGACACCGCCGAGGAAGATCGCTCCGCTGGCACGGCGAAGGACGCGGCCCGACGGGTCCAGTACCTCGGAGCCCGCGAGCACCACGCGCACCCAGCCCGCACCAGGCCCCTCGCCGCGGAGCCGGTCATCCACCGAGAGGCCGCCGCTCGGCAGCTGCGGTCCGGGATCGAGCGGGAGCAGCACCAGGGCGCCCGGCTGCTGTTCCGCGTGCCAGGCCTGCACCGCGCGCACCGTCGCCTCGTCGCGCACCAGCACCGCGTGCATCCAGTCGCCCAGCAACCGTTCGGCCAGCTCCGCGTCCTCGCGATCGGTGGTGACATAGTCGCTCAGCGGACCCAGTACGCCCTCGAAGCGCTCCCGCGCGGCGAGGAGCGCCGCGGCCGCGGGCGCAAGGCCCACGCGGTCACGCTCCAGCTCCTCCAGTGCGTTGCGGCGGGCGGTGAGCTGCGCCAGCGTCTCCTCGGCCTGCCGGCGATCGGCTCGGTGCATCGCCTCGCGCTCGCGGGCTTCGGCGACCAGGTGTCGCGCATGCTCGGCATCGGCCGCGGCACGGCGGGTCTCGTGGCTCTGGAAGCCGGCCCGCTCGATCGCCTGGTCCCGCCGGCGCTCCGCGCCCGCCAGCTCGACCTGGAGCGTGGCGCGATGGGCCGCGGCCTGGGTCACCCGCTCGCGCAGCGAGGCGAGCTCACCCTCGAGGGCCGTGCGCTCGCCCTCCAGCGACCGGAGGGTCTGGGCCTGGAGCTGGAGCGCCTGCTCCCGCTCGCGCACCTCGGTGCGCTGCTCGGTCAGGCGGCGGCGCACCTCCTCCTCCGCGGCGGCGCGACCGGCCAACTCCGCACGGATCCTTTCGTGCTCGCCGCCGGCCGCACCGCGATCGGCGGTGGCGGCCTCCTGCTCGGTGGCGGCCTGGTGGGCCCTGAGCTGGGCCTGCGACCGCTCGTCCTCCGCCCGGGCGCGCCGACTCTCCACGTTGGCGAGCCGTTCGGCCGCCAGGGCCAGGTCCCCATCGAGCCGACCGAGCTCGACCCGAGCGCCGGCGAGTCGCTCGGCGATGTCGGCGCGCCGGCTTTCCGCGGCGGACCGCGCGCGCGCGGTCTGCTCCCGCCGCTGCTCCGCCTCGGTGACGCGGGAGCGAGCCGAGGGCAGCAGCGCGCCCAGCTCACCGAAACGCGCCTCCATGCCGGCGACCTCATCGCTCAACCGCTTGAGCAGCCGCCGCGCCAGCGTCAGCTGCACCGCGTACTTCTCCTCGGTGAGCTTCGTGTGCCGCTCGGCCTTGCCCCGCTGCCTGGCGAGACTGCGGATCTGCGACTGCACCTCGGCGATGAGGTCCTCTACCCGCTGGAGATCCACGGCGGTCTCCTCCAGCCGGCGCTCGGTGCTGTGCTTCCGGTCGCGATAGAGCCCGATGCCCGCCGCCTCCTCGAAGAGCGAGCGCCGCTCGTCGGCGCGGTCGGAGAGGAGCAGGTCGATCATCTTCGCTTCGATCACGACGCCCGCGTCGCTGCCGAGGCCGGTGCCCCGGAGCAGGTCCTGGATGTCGCGAAGGCGGACGGGAGAGCCGTTGAGCAGGTAGTCGCTCTGTCCGGAGCGGGAGAGGCGTCGGGTGACGACGACCTCGCGGTAGGCAATGGGGAGGTCGCCGTCGGTGTTGTCGAGGAAGAGGGAGACTTCGGTGACGTTGACCGGGCGGCGCGCGGCCGAACCCTGGAAGATCACGTCCTCCATCTTGCCGCCGCGGAGCAGCCGGGCCGACTGCTCGCCCAGGACCCAGCGCACCGCGTCGGAGACGTTGGACTTGCCACAGCCGTTGGGGCCCACGATGGCGGTGACGCCGTCCTCGAAGGTGAGGGTGACGTCGTCGGCGAAGGACTTGAAGCCGGACAGCTCCAGCTTGGTGAGCTTCATGGGCGGGTTCCTGTCGTGGACCGTGACCTCGAAGCTGCCGGCGCTTCGAGTCCTATTGGGATGGGGAATCCTGGGTCGTCACCACGAACGACGGCATGCCGATCCCGCGACCGGTCTCTTCCGCCTGCTCCCGGGTCGCGTACGGGCCGAGCACCACGCGATAGGCTTCGTCACTGCGCGCCGGCTGCAGCACCGACGCCGGCAGCCCCGCGGCCTTGAGCTTCTGCGAGAGCTCCTCCGCCCACTCCGGGTTCTGCGAGCTGCTCACCTGGAGGTACACCGATGGTGCACGGGCGGCGGAATCGGCCGCGGCGGCCAGGGCCGCGGAGTCCGCATCCACCGGGATGTTCTCCTCCTGGGCGGGGTGCCACGCGAGCGGAAGCCAGCCATCGCCCGCGCCGCCCTCGATCCGTCCCCGGAGCGGGAACCCCTCCCGTGCCAGGTCGATCGCGACCACATCCTTGCCCCGCCGGGTGATCAAGGTGCTGGGGGCCACGATTGCCGGGAGGTCGGCATCCCACTCCACCTGCACGGTGCCGACGTGCCGGCTCTTGCCCACGTCCACCACCCAGGCCGAGTCCCCCGTGGCGGGCCGGACCAGGATCCACTGACCGTAGCGGTCGCCGCTCAGGCCGATGGCGGGACCGGGCAACTGGATGTCCATCAGCTCCTGGCCGCTCACTCGGTCGAGGACGAGCAGTCCCTCGGTGACGCGCGCGACGTAGATCCGGTGCCCGGAAGGCGAGAACATGACCGCCTTCGCGGTGCCGGAGACGGGGATCGCGACCCGATCGCGGTCGCCGTCGCTGTCGCCCTCGACCTCGTACAGCACCACCGCGCTGTCGGCAGCCACGGCGACGAGGTCGCCCCAGAAGCTCAGGGCCTGTTGTCCGTCGGCGACGGGGAAGGTCGCGGCCGGGCGGTCGGATCCCAGGACCTCGAGCCTCGGCTTGTCCCCGGCGAGGCGAGCGACCAACGTGCCGCCCATGGTCGCTTCCAGATCGCGCGGCGCGCCCTGCAGCTTGTTCCGGAAGCGCACCGGAGTGCGATGCAGGACCTGCACGACGTTGCTGGCGGTGTCTACGGCGTAGAGTGCGCCGTCGGGGCCCACGGTGGCCTGGCGGACCTGCTCCAGCGATGGACGGATCCGGCGGGTCTCCAGGTCGAGCGCGACCACGTTGCGTTTCTTGTCCAGCAGGAAGACGAACCCTTGATCGGCGTCGGCTCCGAGGGTGCCCTCGAGCGGTGGGAGCTTGTCGGCGAGCTTCCACGCGGACGGCTCCAGCGTGGGCACGCGGTACAATCGCACCTCGCCGCCGCCCCGGGGGATGCGGAGCACCGTCGCAGCTTCGAGTCCTCGGCCGACCGCCGGCAGGTTGCCTGCGGCGGCGAGATCCGGCTCGCCTCCGCACCCGGCCAGGACCGCCGACAGTCCCGCGGCGGCGATTGTGCGTCTGAGGGTCACGGGAGAAACATAGGGCGGTATGGCGGTAGGACGGTAGGGCGGTAGGAAGGTCACGCTCTCAGCCCGAGCGAAGCGAGGGATCCTCTCGGCGGTCACTGAAGACCGGGTGAGAAGATCCCTCGCTCCGCTCGGGATGTACAGGCCGCTTTCGGACCGTCCCGCTGTCCCGCGTCTAGAACGTCGGCCCCAGGCTGAACGTCCATATTCCACCAACCTGCGGCCGGTCCTGCGGGACCGAGTAATCCAGTCTCCCGATCGCAAATCCGAACAGGTTCGCGCGAAGTGCGAAGCCGACGGTCTTGAGCGGCGTGCGGACGTTGGTCGGGCTGTCCCCGACGCGACGCTTCCAGCGGATGGTGCTGTTGCCCTCCCAGACCATGCCCACGTCGTAGAATATCGCCCCTTCGAGCGGCGGGAACGCGGAGGGCGCGAACGACGGATTCAGTAGCGGGAACCGGAGCTCCACCGACGCCACGCCGATCTGGGTGCCGACCAGCCGATCGAGCTCGACGCAGCCCGTCTCCGTACCCGGGTCCGCCTGGCGGCACTCGTTGTTGCGGTATGAGCCCGAGGTGTTGCCGCGGATCATGTCGTTACTGCCGGCGTAGATCCGGAACTGCTCCGCGTCCTGCCCGATCCGACCGAAGTAGAGCAGGCGACTCGCCAGGACGATCGGCCCGAGCACCCGGTCGTACCGCCGGTAGTCGGCGGTCACCTGCGTGAAGTTCCAGCTGCCTACGGTCGGGGCGACCTCGAACCGGTAGCGCTGGCCGTAGAACGGCCCCACATAGCCGAACAGAGAATTGTCGAACACCAGCGCCACGTTGGGCTGGACGTAGGTGACGCCCGCTTGGTGGTTGGTCTCCAGGAACGCATCGCGGGTGGCGATGCCGGTGTTCGGATCGTACGGCTCGTTGATCTGGAGGAGCGCGTCGTCCACGTTCGCGAACCGCATCCCGGCCTCGAGCCGCCGGAACCGGCTGATCGGATAGAACGCCGAGGTGAAGATGGACCGGACGATCAGGCGGCGGATCTGGGTGACGAAGATGTACTCGTTCTCGCCTGGGATGACCCCGCTGGGCTCCAGGAAGTAGTACGGATCCTGGGAGATGCCGGCAGCCCAGTTGATCCGGTTGCTCTGGTTGGCGTAGGCCGCCAGCAGCTGGGCCTCGTTGACCCTGCCGTTGATGTACCCGGCGAAGATCAGTTGCTGGTTCCCCAGGATATCACTGAGCGCGATCGCCGAACCGCCATAGAACCCGCGCCCGAAGTTGTCGCGCGCGTAACCGATCGCCGGCTGGGACACGTAATCGGGCGTGAACCTGGTGCGGTACCGCTTCAGGGTGAACTCGCTGGTATCCGGCAGGCTGTAGTCCGCCGAGTCGAGCAGCGCGACGATGGAGACCGGCTCCACGGGCCGGGTCGTGTCGGCGGAGCGCACCACCTCGTTGGAGGACCGGAACCCGGTCGGCGTCCGGTAGATCGAGCCGCCCTCGCCGACCTGCGGCCGCACCGAGTCCGCCACCTGCAGCGACCGGGTCGTGTCCAGTGGCGGAGTCACCGCCCGCGCCAGAATCCCGACGCTGTCTGGCGCGTTCTCCCGGAAGGGCTGCCGCTTGAGCGCCCTGGGATTGGTGATGCTGTAGACGTCGTACTGGCTAGCCTCGAAATACACGAAGGCGAGCCGGTCGGCCCCACTTGCCCAGCTGAGTACCGGCGACAGCGGAGTGATGCCCTGGGCCCCGGTATAGAAGTCGGTCAGCTGGTAAACGTCGTTGCCGGCGAGGTCGTACAGGAAGATGTTGCTGACGCCGTTCCGGTCCGACACGAACGCGATGGAGCGACCGTCGGGACTCCACTGCGGGCTCACGTTCTTGCCCTCATCCATATGGTCGAGCACTCGCACCGCCCCGGTCGCCAGATCGTAGAGCGCGATCCGCCAGTTGCCGATCGAGAGCGTCCGGAAGTCGGTCTCCGGCCCGCGATCGGTGGCGAACGCGATGGTCTTTCCGTCGGGCGACCAGACGGGGTGGAGATCGCCGAACTTGTCCTCAGTGAGTCGATGGAGCCCGCTCCCGTCGCGGTTCACCACGAAGAGGTCGCTGAGGCCGCCCTCGTACCCGGTAAATACGAGTCTCTTACCGTCCGGGCTCCACGAGGGCGTGGTGATGCCGCTCAGGGAGACCTTGATCCGATCGACGACCTTGTTGCGATCCACGTCCACGACCAGGATCTCGTCCCGGGGGCCGCGCTTCGCGGCGATGGCCAGGAGCTTTCCATCCGGGGACCAGTTCGCCTGGCTGTTGATGAAGCGGTAGGTCTCGTAGTTGCTGCTGATGCCCGACTTGAGGATCCGACGCTTGACCTTGCCGGTGACGCCGTCGGCGAGGTACATGTCTACCGAGTAGAAGTCCTTCTCGCTGAAGTACACCACCCGCGACCCGTCGGGCGAGAGCGCTGGGGCGAGGTGCAGTGTCCCCTCCGACCGCTTCTCGGTCAGGAGCTCGTCCGCCACCGACCTGGCGCGGGCCTTCGCCCCGATCTCGGGCAGGTAGCGCTTGAGGACCGCGTCCCGCCACTGCTCGGACAGCTGGTCCAGAGTGAGGCCGATGGTGCGCCGGAAGGCGGGCTCGACGCCGCCGGCCAGCGTCGCCTTGAGGATCGCGCCGACCGCCTCGTCGCCCCACCGCTCCGCCACGTAGGACCAGATCGCGTGACCGAAGCGGTAGGGGAAGTACTGGTACGGGTCCATCGTCATCTGCTCGATGGTGGGGAGCTTTTCCTCCAGGGCCGCGTCGCGGAGCCACATGGCGGTCTCCGCGTTGATCGGACCGATCGACAGGAACTCGGCCATGCCCTCCGCGAACCAGAGCGGCGGCGCGATGGCCACCAGGGTGGCCATGCCGGCGCCGGCGCGACCGCGGGACCAGATGTCGTACTGGAACTGGTGGACCATCTCGTGCATCAGCACGTGCTCGAAGTCCGAGTACGAGCCGGTGAACGGCATCACGGCCCGGTTGCGGGCGAAGTCGGTCACGCCCCCGGTGCCCTCCCCGCCGACCTGCGTCGCGTTGGTCTGCATGAAATCCGAGTGCGACGCGTAGAGAATGATCGGCTTCCGCTCCTTGAACTCGTGATTCAGCACCTTGGAGAGCCGGGCGTAGGAGCGCTCCGCCATCCGGGCCCCGTCCATCGCAGCGACCCGCTCGCGTTCGTAGAAGTACACGTCGAAATGTTCGGTCTGGATGACCTTGAAGTCGAAGCTGGTGTACTGAACCTTGTTGCGGCCGAAGTACTGGGCGGAAAGCACGCCGGGCATAGCCAGCAGCAACGAGATCAGCGCCGGTGCGGTGCGTCGAAGCATGATGAACCTCAGCTAGGTGGAGCTGATCAGCAGCTCCGGGGCATCGTCCCAGAGGCGCTCGAGCTGATAGAACGAGCGGGTCTCCGGGTGAAACAGGTGGATCACGAAGTCCACAAAGTCGAGGAGCACCCAGCGACCGCCGTTCAGGCCTTCGACGTGATGGGTGCGGTGTCCCCGGCGGCCGAGCTTCTCAATCACCGACTCGGCGATGCCTCGCACGTGGGCGTCGGAGGTGCCTGAGGCGATCACGAAATAGTCGGTGGCGTCCGTCAGCCCCCGCAAATCGAGTACCACGAGCCCATTGCCCCTCAGATCCTGGATGGCGTCCAGCGCGAGGCGAAGTGCCTCCGGTGTTTGCGTCATTCGCGCGTTCCTTCGGCCTCGCCGCCCGGCTCGGCGGGGCCGTCTTCGACCTGGTAAAAGACCGCCCAGGCGCCGGGCCCCACATGCGTGGCGAGCACGCCGGTGGCGAGCGTGACGAAACAGTCCCGCGGCTGGTAGGCCGCCACGAGCGCGTTCCGCACCCGCTCCGCCATGTCAGGGGCCTGGGCGTGAGCCACCCCGAATCGTATCACCTTCGGGCGCGGGGTGAGACGTCGGTCCAGCACGGCGAGCACCCGCGACACCACCTGATCCCGGCCCCTGACCCGGTCCACTGGAATGACCCGTCCGGAAGCATCCAGTGACAGGATCGGCTTCACGTCGAGCATTCCGGCCAGCCACGCCTTTCCGCGGGAGACCCGGCCGGACCGGAGCAGGTTGTCGTACCGGTCCACCGTGAGCAGCATCCCGGACCGTGCCCGCACCCGCTCCAGCTCCCGCGAAATCGCCATCCCGTTCCAGCCGGACTCCGCCAGCTCGGCCCCGCGGAGCGCGAGCATCCCGAGCCCCAGTGACGCGGACCGGCTGTCCACCAGGTGGACACCGCTGACCCCTCCGGCACGCACCGCGGCTTGGGCCGAGGCGAAGGTGCCCGACAGTCCACCGGACAGGAGGACGGCGACGACCTCGTCGGCTTCGGCCCGGGCGTCGCGGAACACCCGGACGAAATCCGCGGGCGACGGCTGGGACGTGGTGGGCAGGTCCCGAGCCTCGCGGAGCCGGCGGTAGAAGTCCTCCGGCTTGAGCTCGACCCGATCGCGAAAGGTCTCGTCGCCGAACACCACCTGGAGTGGGACCAGCGCGATGTGATGGCGATCCAGCACCGGGTCGGGCAGGTCGGCGGAGCTGTCGGCCACGACGGCGACGGCGCGCCGCTCCGGGTGCGCGAGCCGGCGATGCTGGGCTCGCATGTCGTCCGCCTTGGTGGTCTCCACTCGTCCCCACCTGGCTGCATAGCTAAAGACGGCCTCCGGGCTGTCGGTGTGCACATGGATCTTGAGGATATCTCCCGTGGCGGCCACCACCACCGAGCCGCCGAAGGTGTGCATGGCCGCCCGGACCTCGTTGGCTGGCGGCAGCTGCTCCCCCCGGACCAGCACCTCGGTGCAATACTGAAAGTCCCGCTCCGCCACGACCTCCACCTGAGCCGCGGGAACGGCCGCCTCGGTCTCGGAGGCGGTGACGGCCAGGATCGGGTCGCCGTCGATGTAGCGGACCACGCCCTCGAGCATCCGGACGAAGCCCTTGCCGCCGGCGTCCACCACCCCGGCTTCCCGAAGCACGGCCAGGAGCTGGGGCGTCCGTGCGAGCGCGGCTTCGCCTTCCTCGAGGAGCAGGCGCATGAACTGGGCGATGTCCGGCGACTCCGCCGCCGCGCGCTCGGCCGCCGCGGCCGCATCCCGGGCGACGGTGAGGATGGTGCCCTCGCGAGGGTCGTCGAGGGATGCATAGAGCCGGTCCGAGCCGGCCCGGAGCGCGGCCGCGATGTCGGTCGCGCGGGCGCTGGCCCGGTCACCGAGCGACTCGCTGAAGCCGAGGAGGAAGTGGGCCAGCATCATTCCGGAGTTCCCGCGGGCGCCGAGCACCGCGGCGCGCGCCATCGTGCGGCCGGTGTCCGGAAGCGACGCGTCGCCGAGCGCCCGGAGGGCGTCGGCGACGGCGCGCAGGGTGAGGCTGAAGTTGGTGCCGGTGTCGCCGTCGGGGACGGGAAAGACGTTGATCCGGTTGATCTCGTCGCGGCCGGCCGCTACCCAGTCGGCGGCCGCGAAGATGGAACGGGCGAGCCGGGGACCGTCGACGTAGGCGATCCCGACGCTCATGCCGGACGGGTCACTCCGGGACGACGGATACGCGCACCTCCGCGCGGACCTCGGGGTGGAGACGGACGCTGACCAGGTGATCGCCCAGGGACTTGATCGGATGATCGAGCTCGATCCGGCGACGGTCCACCTGGTGGCCGGCGCGGCCCAGCGCCTCGGCCACGTCCTGCGCGGTGACGGATCCGAAGAGCTTGCCCTCGTCGCCCGCCTTGCCCGGAATGGTGAGCGTGACCGCCGACAGGGTCGCGGCCGTCTTCTCGGCCTCCGTCTTCTCGGCGGCATTCCGGGTGCCACGCGCGCGAGTCTCCGCGGCGATCCGCTTCTTGTTCCCCTCGGTCGCCTCGTAGGCCAGGCCGTGCGGGAGGAGGTAATTCCGGGCGTACCCAGGCTTCACGCGCACCAGCTCTCCCGTCTTGCCGAGGGTCTTGATGTCCTCGCGCAGGATCACTTCGATCATCGGTCGTATCCTCCGGTAGCCGGCGTCAGCCGACGCCGGAAATCTAGCCAGGTATCGGCGAGGCCGACGATCGTCAGCCCGCCCAGAACGAACGGCAGCATGACCACGGTGATCAGCGCCAGCGACACCAGGACGACGGGAGGCGTCCTCCGGCCGAAGAACGTCACGACGGCCAGCCCCCGAGTAGCATAGAGGGCACCCCAGACCAGGAGGACGTTGGCGCCGGCCACCGGAGCCCACGAGGGCTCGGGCAGCAAGGCGAGCGCGAGACCGAGCACCCAGCCCCAGATCAGCTGATCGTTGAACCCGAATCCGGGGAAGGGAACCGGTGGCGCGCCCACGGGACGGTCGGCGATGCGGTGGTACCAGGCCCACGCCAGGCGCAGACCAGCGATCGCCGCGAGCGCCAGGAGACCGGGGTACAGCAGGGATATCGTGTCCGCCATCAGCGATACCTGACGCGACATCTCCGACCAGCCGGCCGAGCCGCTCAGCGTCCGCCGCATGGCCGTCTGAAAGACTTCCATCTCTTCTTCGACGGCCCCCTGAACCGCGGCCCAGCGGAGGCCGAGACCCACCATCCACACCGCCAACGCCAGCGCGGCGACACCGGTGGCCGTGAGCGCCCGGCACATCCGGTTCGACGGGCGCCACAGCGTCAGGGCGAGAAAGCAGCCGGAAACCAGCACCGCGGCGGAGCGGGCGAACTGGTCCCCCAGCCCGCCGGGGTGCAGGAGCCAGAGTGCGGACCAGCCCAGCGCGCCCAGAAGCCAGACCCACTCGCGCACGCTGGCGGGTCTCGACACCAGAAGCAACGCCGCGAGCGGGCCGAAGAGGAACATCGGCGGCGCGAACAGGAGGAACCCCGCCAATACGAGCACCTGGCCCCAGCGGCCGCCCGGCTGCCCCTCGACCCGCGTAGGTGCGCTCAGCCGGTGAATCCCTTGATGTAGGGGAGCAGCGCCAGCTGCCGAGCCCGCTTGATGGCGGTGCTGAGCTGCCGCTGGTGGCGGGCGCAGGTCCCGGACAACCGCGAGGGCAAGATCTTGCCTCGCTCGGTCAGGAACCGGCTCAGCGTCCGCTCGTCCTTGTAGTCGACCACACGCACGCCCGACTCGCAGATGGCGCAGGTCTTCTGGGGCCGCCTCATTCGTCGTCCTCCTCATCGCTCTTGCCGGCGGTGACCGGGACGGGCTGGGCCCCTTCGTTCACCACGACCAGGAACCGCAGCACACCGTCATCCAGCTTGATCGCGCGCTCGAACTCGGGCAGCGCGCCACCGTCGACGTCGAACTTGGCGACGACGTAGTAGCCGGTCTCGTGCTTCTTGATGGGATAGGCAAGCGTACGCTTGCCCCAGTGGCTCACCTGGGGGGCCTCGACGCCGGGCTGCTGGATCAGGGAATGAAAGCGCGCAAGGCGCTCGTTGATGGCCGCCTCTTCGAGCGCGCTATCGAAGATATAGACGACCTCGTACTGACGAGTCATGACACCTTCCTTCGGTCTGAGTCGCCCCGAGCCTGGTGCGGGCAGCGGGGAGGATGGTTTGTGAGGGGCGTAGTATAGACGCGAATGCTCTCGGGCGGTAGGGCTTAGCCCGCGGCGCGGGCGGCGGCCAGGAGCCGCTTTCGCCACTCGTCGGAGAGCCCCCGGCATTGCGCCAGGCCGGCGGCCTCGCTGGGATTCTGGTCGCGGGTGAGCATCGCGCGGGCCGCCCGTCGAACGCTCCACTCCGGATTCGGTTGGTCCAGCCGGCGGATCGGCAGGTTGGCTTCGACCAGGCCCTCCCTCAGCACACGCAGGTACCAGCCGCTGCGCGCGTTTTGCCGGACGATGGCGATCATGTCGGGGATCTGGTGCCGACGCGCGAGCGTCGCGCAGGGCTGCCGCGGATGGGAGACTTGGAGGCGCACCTCCCCGATCTCGTAGACGTCGCCGATGCAGGCGGTGTCCTCGTCGAGGCCCTCCACCAGGAGATTCTCCCCGAACGCGCCCCGCTCCACGGGCCGCCCGAGCTCCTCTTCCCATCGCGGGAAGTGCGCGGCCGCATACATGAGGACGGCCTGGTCCGGGCCGCCGTGGACGCGGGTGTCGGCCACCGCGTCGCCCGCGAGGCCGAGCGGCCCGAGGTGAACGGGACCGTTAACCGGTGATTTCCAGATGGCGCTGGTGAACTCGCGCTCCATCCGGTTCTGCGCGCCGGGAACGCCGACGGTACGCGGAGTGCCTACCAGAATCGAGATCAGGCGCATCGTGAGAGAGTACTTGTCACCCTGAACGAAGTGAAGGGGCCATGCTCGACATGGTCCCCTTCGCTGCGCTCAGGGTGACATCTCACCGGCTTACGAGAACCGGAAGAGCATGACGTCGCCGTCCTGGACCACGTACTCCTTGCCCTCGATACGGAGCAGGCCCTTCTCGCGCAGCGCTGCTTCGGAGCCGTGCTGGAGGATGTCCTCGTACTTGCAGACCTCGGCCTTGATGAAGCCGCGCTCGAAGTCGGTGTGGATGACGCCCGCAGCCTGCGGCGCCTTCCAGCCCACGTGGATCGTCCACGCGCGCGTCTCCTGCGGACCGCAGGTCACGTAGGTGCGCAGCTGCAGCAGGTCGTAGCCGGCACGCACCAGCTTGTGCAGACCGGGCTCCGAGAGGCCGGCCGACTCGAGGAAGTCGGCGCGCTCCTCCTCGGGGAGCTCCTGGATCTGCGACTCGACGTCGGCGCAGATCACGACCAGCGGCGCGCCGTCCTTGTCGGCGACCGCGCGCGCCTTGGCGACCAGCGGGTCGGTCTCGGCGCCGGCGAGCTGCCCCTCGGAGACGTTCGCCACGTAGAGCACGGGCTTGGCGGTGAGGAGGAAGAG
>DATLHD010000167.1:0-3373 GCA_035540075.1 Gemmatimonadales bacterium | reverse complement strand
TGCCGATGAACCCGGCGTGCCCCAGGCTGATCTGTCCCGCGTAGCCGATCAGCAGGTTGAGCCCGATCACGACGACGGCGTTGATGGCGGCGCGGGTGGCGAGGTCGTACCAGAAGGCGTTCGGCAGGAGCAGCGGCAGGATGGCGAGCACGATGCCGGTGATGGCGAGTCCACCCCGCCTCGATCGTAGTCTCATAGCGAAAAGCCCGTCGTCAGACCCGTTCCGGCGCCTGCGCGCCGAACATCCCCCGAGGCAGGAACATAAGGAGGAAGAGGATGACGACGAACGGCACTGCATCCTTGTAGCTCGACGAGACGTAGCCCGCCGCCATGGCCTCCAGGACGCCGAGCAGCAGACCGCCCGCCACGGCCCCGAGGCCGCTTCCGAGGCCCCCCAGCACGGCCGCGACGAACCCCTTGAGGCCCAGCATGACGCCGACGTCGAACGAGGTGAGCGTGATCGGCGCGACGATGATGCCGCCGAGCGCGCCCAGGGCCGCGGAGAGCGCGAAGCTCAGCATGAGCACGACGTCGATGCGGATGCCCACCAGCCGGGCGGCCAGGCGGTTGCTCGCCGAGGCCAGCATCGCCTTGCCCCAGCGGGTGCGCTCGAAGAACCACCACATGAGCGCGACCGCCGCCGCCGCGACGCCGATGACCCAGAGGCTCTGCGGGGCGAGCGCCGCGCCGGCGACCATGATCGGTGCGTCCCCGGAGAAAGCGGGCAGAGCGTGCGTGGCCGTGCCGCGCCACAACTGGACTCCTCCGCGGAGCACCAGCGACACGCCGAGCGTGATGATGACGAGGGTGACGACCTCGGCGTCCCGCGCCGGGCGGATGGCCAGTCGCTCGACCGCGACCCCGACGGCGGCCACGAGGAGAATAGCTGCAGGGAGCGCGATCCACGCCGGCAGCCCGATCTCGAGCAGGAAGACCGCCAGCATCCCGCCCAGCATGAGGAACTCACCCTGGGCGAAGTTGATGGCGTTGCGGGCGTTGTAGACGATGGTGAAGCCGAGGGCAGCGAGCGCGTAGGTGGCGCCCACGGTCAGGCCGGAGAAGAGGAACTGGAGGAACTCGGCGAGCATCCTGACCGGGGCGCTGCCGTGTCAGCCCATCGTGACGTAGGTCAGCTTCTCGGCGATCTTCCCATCGCGCACAGTGAAGATGTCCACCCCACGCGCCGTGCCCTTCCCGCCCTCGGGCGGCGACCACTCCAGCGACCAGCGGCAGGCGCAGCGGTCGCCCGCGCCGAAGATGTCCTCGATGTCGAAGCGGTAGCCGGGGAAGTGCGTCGCCAGCGACTCCCAGACCGCTCGTACTGCCGCCTGTCCCTCGTGCCGGCCGAAGCTGACCGCCGCCGGAGCGACGTGCTCGAAGACGCAGTCCTCGCTCATGTCGGCCATGAGGGCATCGACGTCGTGGGTGTTGAACGTGTTCTCGAAGCGGGTGACCAGATCCACGGTCGTCTCCGTGGCTGACGTGGCGGGCACGGGGCCTCCAGGGGAAGGGTGGCATCAGTGGGGAATCGACAATCGTACGGCCTGTGCCCGCCGCCCGCCAGCGCGCTCTGGCCAGTCCGCGCACGGCACGTCAGATTAAATCAGTCCCTCCCCCTGGGACCAGGAGGCTGTCATGACGTCCCCCCAGCTGCAAGCCCCGCCGCTGCCCGACCGCAAGCCGCGCGACGAGGAGATGGACATCTATGGATTGACCCACCCGGGCAAGGTCCGAAGCGAGAACCAGGACCAGTTTCTGGTCTGCTCGCTCCGCAAGGAGGCGGTGGTCCACCTCACGAGCCTCGCCGAGACCGGCAATCTCACCGAGGGCAGCGAGCGGGTCGCTTTGCTGATGATGGTGGCGGACGGCGTGGGCGGAGGATTGAGGGGCGCGGAGGCGAGCCGGATGGCGCTGGAGGCGGTGACGCGATACGTCTCCCGCTGCATGGCCTGCTACTACGCAGCGACCACGGGCGACGACCGCGACTTCTTCGCGGCCCTGCAGGACGGGGCGCTCCAGTGTCACGCCGAGATCCTCCGGCGTGGCGAGGAAGACCCGGACTATCGCGGCATGGCCACGACCCTCACGCTCTATCTCGGCCACTGGCCCCGGGCTTATCTGCTCCAGGTGGGCGACAGCCGCTGCTACCTGCTCCACGGCGAGAAGCTGACCCAGATCAGTCGGGACCAGACCATGGCGCAGGAACTGATCGATGCGGGCGTCATGCGGCCGGCCGACACCGCCGGGACCCGCCTGGAGCACACCCTCTCCAGCTCGATCGGCGGGCGGCAGACCGCGCCGGTGGTCACCCGGTTCGAGCTCACCTGGGACACGGTGGTGCTGCTGTGCAGCGACGGTCTCACCCGGCACGTGTCCGACGAGCGGATCGCCCAGCGGTTACGGGAGACACGGTCGTCCAAGGAGGCGTGCGAGGCCCTGTTGGCCGATGCGCTTGAGGGTGGAGGGAGCGACAACATCACGATCGTGGTGCGACGGGTGGTGCCGATCCAGTAGGGCCCTACAGCCATCCGAGAATCTTCGAGTGGATGAAGCCCCACACCACCATCACCATCAGGAACGCCGCCACCACGAAGAAGCCCCAGGACGAGTCGCTTGCGGGCATCAGGTGCCTGAAGTTCATCCCGTAGATGCTGGCCACGAAGTTCGGCACCATGATGATGACGGTGATCGCGGTGAGCCGCCGCATGATGAGGCCGAGCCGGTTGAAGGCCGAGAAGACGTGCACGTCGAGCGCGGCGGCGAGGAGGTCGCGATAGGTGTCGAACTCCGCCAGCACGTGGACGGCGTGGTCCTGCACGTCCGCGAAATAGGGGCGGAGGTGCTCCGGCACGGTGCCCTCGCGGCGCAGCACCTCGGACAGGACATGGGTCGTGGGCGCGAGCAGCCGCGGGACCCGGAGCAGCTCCTTCCGGAGGCGGAAGAGATCCTCCGCGGCGCCTTCGGCGCCACTGAAGATCTCGCCCTGGATCTCATCGAGCCGCTCACGCACCCGGTCCTGAACCACGAAGTAGCCGTCGACCAGGCTCTCGAACAACGCGTATGCCAGGCCGGCGATCCCGTCGGTCGCGCGCCGCTCCTCGCGCTCCCAGCGCCGGCGTGCCTCGGCCAGCGCGGAGAGCACGGCCCCGGTGCGGCGGTGGATCGTCACCAGGTAACGCTCACCCCAGAACATGTTCAGCTCGCGAGGGAGGATCGCCCCCTCCATCGGCTCTGCCGCGTACACGACGATGAAGTGGTACCCGGAGTAGCAGTCGCAGCGCGGGCGCTCGTGCGGGCGGGTCACGTCTTCCAGCGCCAGCTCGTGGAACCCGAACGTGCGGCGGAGGAGCGCGACGTCCTCCTGGTCGGGATC
>DATLHD010000166.1:0-12856 GCA_035540075.1 Gemmatimonadales bacterium | reverse complement strand
GTTGATGGGCCTGCTGGAGCGGACGACGGGCGCCGCCGCGGCCCTGCGTGCCTACGATGACCTGGCGGACTACCTCCGCCGGGAGTTCGAGACCCTCCCCTCACCCGAGACGCGGGCGATCGCGGCTCGGTTGAACGCCCGGGTCGAGCCGCCATCGCCGCCGCACCCGACACCGTCCGCCATGCCGGTCGTCGTTCCCTCCACGAACCGACAGCCGACCGCTGCCACTCCGTCGGCGCGGCGCCGACTGGTGTTCAGCCGGGAGGCCCTGATCTTGGCGGCGGCCATCGTCGCCGTCGCCGGCTCGATCGTGGCCCTCCGCTCTTCCCTGTCGGGCCGGACGCCGGCGCGCGCCGGGCACGAAGGGCAAACGCCGCGTTCCGGCGCCCTCCAGCTCCCGCCGCGATACCGGGTGGATACCTCGGCCTATGGATCGTATCTGCGCGGAGTGTCCCTGCGGTTTCAGGGGAAACACGCGGCCGCGCTCGACACCTTCGCGGCCCTGGTCGGTCGCGCGCCCAACTACCCGCCCGGGTTGGCCGGCCTGGCGCATTCCTATGGCCTCGCCACCGTCGCCGGCCTGACGCCCCCCGATGAAGGGTGCCCCAAGGCCGAAGAAGCCGCCCGGCGGGCGATCGCGCTCGACAGCACGTTGGCGTCAGCATATCTCATCCTCGGCGGGGTCGAGATGGCCTGTCGCTGGAATCTTCCACTAGCCCGCAGGCTGATCGACAAGGGGCTCGCCCTCGACCCGACAGACGGGGAAGCCCATGTCGTGCGGGCCGCCTGGTTCCGCTGGCGGGGGGAGCTGGACAGCGCCCTGGCGGAGGCGCGCACAGCGCACGAGCTCGACCCGCTGAACGCCGCCTTCAGCGAGCGCGTGGCCCGGCACCTGTATTTCCTGCGGCGCTACGCCGAGGCTGAGGCGATGTACCGTCGGAACCTCCGCGACTATCCCGCGGGAGGGCCACACGGAGGGCTGACCGCCGTCTACCGGGCGGAGGGACGGACCCGCGACGCGCTGGACGAAATGCGGACGGAACGCGAGCGGAAGGGCGACTCCGCCGGGGCGGCCCGGATCCCCGTCGCGTCGAGCGACACGCAGGCGGCCAGGATGCTCGCGGACCTGGCGCGCGAGCGGCTCCGGACACTGGCCGAGGCCGCCGGCCATGGTGAGGAGGTGGGGCCCGGCGACTGGGTGTCCGCCTACGCCGGGGTGAGGGATGTGGGGCAGACGATTGCCTGGATCGACTCGATGCAGGTCCGCCGGGACCCCGGACTCTGGAGCATTCCGATCGATCCGGCACTCGACTTCATCCGAAGCGATCCCGCCTACCAGGCCTGGCAGGCGAAGTTGCCGTGGCGGCAGGCCTACCGCTGACGGTCGCCGGGTCGCGTCCTCAGAAGGTGTAGCGCGCCCCGAGCTGCATCCGCCATCGGGTGGCGCCGTCGTCGCGGACCTTGCGGTCGATCGGAGGCGCGTTGTACACCCCTCGTTGGTTCTCCTGGTCGTAGCGCAGCAGCTGGAGGATCTCCGGATCTCCCAGAAACGAGAGGGTCGTCCGCTGGACCCCCCAGTCCCGGTCGACCAGGTTCAGCAGGTTGAACACGTCGGTGATCAGCTCGAGCGAGCGCCCGCCACCCATCCCGAAGGCCTTGGACAGCCGCGCATTGAGCAGCGTGGCCCAGCGCCCCTGGCAGCTGTTCCTCCGCATGATCCGCCCCCGCTGTGACTGCAGGCAGGGCTGCCCCCGGATCAGGCTGTCGAGGCCGGGCCACTGGCCGGGATCGTCCAGGGTGATGTCCGCCGCGTTCCTCGGCACGTAAATGGCGTCGTTGCCGAGACCGATGAGCGAGAGGCCGTCCGCATTGGCGTCGCCGCTGATCATGTAGGTGTAGGGTCGCCCGGAGGAGCCGACGTAGAACAGCCCGGCCCGGATGCGCAGTGGTGCCTCCGCGATCACCCCGAGCGTGATCTTGTGCCTCACCGAGAAGGTCGAGGTCGTGAGAGCCCGGCTCTCGAGGCTGCCGTCCACGGGCGTGAAGTCGAGGTTGCAGGTGACGTTGAAGCAATCCGGCGAGATCCGGTCGCGGGCGTCGGTGTAGGTGTAGGCCAGGCTCACCTCGGTCCCGCTCCGGAACCGCTTCTCCAGCTGGCCACTCGCGCTGATGGTGTGGTCGCCGCTGGAGTTCCGGATCTCCGCCACGGTCTGGAACCCCTGGTTCCGCCGGTTGGGCGTGGCGGCCCCGAACTCGTCGATCGTGCCGTAGAGCAGCCGGCCGCCCTCCCCCGAGGAGGCGGTGGGCGGGAGGAGGTTGACGTCGGTGATGTCGAACTGGTCGACCCCGCGGATGAAGAGCAGGTCCACGGTGCCGGTCATTGCCCACGGCAGGCGCAGGTCGGTCCCCAGCGACAGGCGAAGGTTCCGGGGAAACCGGAACGAGGGGTTGAAGTAGTTCACCTCGAACACGGTGGGATTGCTCTGGACGCAAGCGGTCGGCTGGTGTGTGGGATCGATGGTGAACGCCGGCACGTCCGCTCCCCGACAGTCCGCCCGGAGCCAGTCGAGTCCGGTGGTCTCGAACACGTTGCTGAAGTAGAGGTACATGGGCCGTCCGGAGAACAGGCCCGCCCCGCCGCGCAGGAACGTCGTCCCCCGGCCTCCGACATCCCAATTGAAGCCGACCCTGGGCGACCACAGCAGGTTGCCGCTGGGTGTCACCGCCGTGTTAACGCCAAGGCTGGAAAGCAGCGCCGGGTTCTGCGGGGGTTCGTGGGGGAGGAAGGGCACGTCAAATCGGAGTCCGGCTGTGAGGACGAACCCGGGCCGGGGCGCCCATTGGTCCTGCAGATAGAGGCCGACCTGCCGCACGGTGAAGTCGCTGATCGGGCCCTCCGGACGGTCCGGCGCCGCGAAGTCCCGGACGTAGTAGGACGGCGTTCCATCCCGGAGCGAATCGAGGCTGGCGAAGCCCCACCTTCCCGCCGGGACCCGCACCCGGCGGGAGCCGCTGAGTTGGATGTTCTCCGCGTGGGTGCCGAGGGTTAGATGATGGGCCCCGGTGACCCAGAGCACGTTGTCGGTCAGCTCCCAGGTGGTCTGGTCGGCGAATCGGTCGGGACAGCCGTTCACCGCCCCCGCGGTGATCGTCCGGACGTCGGGATCGGCCCCCACGTCGACGTTGATCTCCGGAAAGGCGGCGCCCGGGAGACACCGCTGCGTCGCCGCGACCCGCGCGAGCGTCAACTCGTTCGAGGTGCGTCCGCCGGCCACCGTCCACGTCGCGCGGCTGCCGTCGAAGCTCGCCGGCTCGGAGCCCCCGTGGGACGCGAGCTCGACCGCTCCGAACCCCCGAGTGGACGTCCCCTCGGCGTGGTTATGTGAGAGCTCGATGCGTTGGTTCAGCGCCGGCCAGACCGTGACCTTGGCCAGGACGTTGCCCCCGGGATTGCGGGGCGCCGCGGCGCCGAACGCCCCGGGATCGACGTGGTAGACGTCGCGGAGAATGTCCCCGAAGCGGTCGAGGTCCGCCCGGCGGACGCCGAAGCCCACCGAATCGGCGCCGCCGGTCGTATCCGTGCCGATCGACGGCCCCCGCTCGCCGACGAACCGCTGGAGGCCGAGGTCCAGGAAGAACGCGGCCCGATCGCGGACGATGGGCCCACCCAGGGTGAGGGTCAGCTCCATGGTCGAAAAGTCCTGAGCCCGGTTGCCGGCCGAATCCGGGCCGGTGAGCGACTGGTTCTGGAAATAGCTGGAGACCGATCCTTCCCAGCGGTTCGACCCCGAGCGGGTGATCACGTTCACCAGTCCCCCGGCGAAGCCGCTGTATCGAACGTCGAAGGGGGCGGCCAGTACCTGCAGCTCCTGGATGGCCTCGATGGGAAGCACCCGTACGTTGGACGCCGCGCCGGGCGTGCCGAACCCGGAGATGCCGTGCAGGCCGCCCAGGTCCACGGCGCTCGCCCCGTCGATCTGCAAGCCGTTGAGTCGGTCGGGCTGCCCCGCGATGGAGATCCCGGTATCGCGGCTCACCATCGCCTGGGGCGAGAGCAGCACCAGCCGGGAGAAGTCATTGTGGTCGAGGGGAAGGGCGGCGATCTGGTCGGCGGTGAAGGTCTGGCTCGGACCGGTCCGGCTGCCGTTCAGTCTGGCGTCGTGTGCCTGGACGGTGAGCTCCTCCAGCTGTGTCACCGCCGGCGTCAGCGCGAAATCGACCCGGCGCCGCTGGCCGAGCGAGAGCGTGACGCCGGTCTCACTGGCCGGACGGAACCCGATGGCCCGCGCCTCGATGGTGTAGGGGCCGCCGACGGAGAGATACTCGAAGGCGAACCGGCCATCGGCGCGGGTGGTCGTCCGCCACCGCTCGCCGCCGTTGAGGTTGGTGACCGTCACCACCGCGTCGCCGATGCCGCTGGAGTCGGGCCCGTGGACGACGCCGTAGAGCGCGGCGGTGGTCACGCCTTGGGCCGCCAGATCGCAGACCCCGATCGCGGCGAGTACGCCGACGAGCGCCAGCGCCCGGGTGAGCGGGCCCATGTCTTGTCCTTTGGAAGGTCCGGCAACCCGGAGAGGATCCCGACCGTCAGGAAAACCTACGGGCCCGTACGGCGCACAGCAAACGTTGCCGATGGGGACGGAAGCGGTGACGCACTACGGCAGGTTCGTACGCTGGTGGCGGTACGCCGACGAGCCGCTGCGCCCATCATGGGAGGAGGCTCGCCAGGCGCTGAGCCGGCTCTCCGGGGAGTAGGTGAGGGCTGAAGTTCAGTTGACACCGCTGGTACCGTACACGTGGAGTCCGCCACCTACCCGCTGGTGGTCGTGCCCAACTGGCGGACCGAGCTGCGCGAGCGAATGGCAGCGAACGAGCGGTGAACGAGCGGTAGTGAAGGGCTGCAGGGCCTAGTCAGCCGGCCTCGGCGGGCCGCGAGGCGGGTTGGGGATGGCGGGGCGCGGAGCGAACAGGTTCCAGGGCCGCGCGTCCAGCGTGCCCGCGTTGTGCGGGCCGGCGAAGACACCGAACTCTCTGGCGCGCTGATTCGATTTTTTCTGAAGGGGGCGCGCGGGGGCCCAACTATTCTGACAGCCTATTTTGATTTTTTCGGGTAAGACCTCCGAGCGCCGGACATTCTCCCGGCCAACACCTCGACCTCCCGTAACCAGGCCTTTGCTCCACCACCCCCGTCGAACTCTTCGAGGGGGGGTGTGCCAGAAACTGTGCCAGAATGGGTGCGCGAACGGTGCGAAACCCGTAGCTCGGATTTCGCACCGCTGGCGTCTAAATGCCTGACAGCTTCGCAACTTCTGCGAACGAGGGGCTACGCTGCTCGCGCTTGCAAAGCAGGTGCTCTCCCAGCTGAGCTACCGCCCCGAAGATACTGCGCGAACGAAAACCTAACGGCGATGTGCCGGGCGGCCAACCGGGCCGGCCGTGCCAATCCCATACGACGAAAACGGGTCGCCGGCGGCGCCCTGTGGTGCCGACGACGATCCGAGCAGGACGAGGTGCGCCGGCGCGGCCATCAGGAGAGCGGGACTACTGCGCCCGCCGCTTCAGGTCCTCAGCCCAGTGCTGGACCAGCACCATCTCGGTTTCGGCCGAGGGCGCGACACTCCGGATCATCACGAACCGCTTGTCGTCCGGTGTCACGTCGTAGGTCGGATAACCACCGGCGAAACTGTAGGCCGTCGCGGGGAAGAGCACCCGCTGGCCGACCACCGTGAATGTCGGCCCGGGTTGGACCGTCACCGCGACCATCGAGCGGGTGCCGTCCAGGTAGAACAGCTCCCGGCCGTTGTGGGCCCACACCGGGGTGAACCCTCCGCTGAGTGAGACCTGCCACTTGGCCGATCCCACGTCCGGAAACGGCCGCACGTATACCTCGGGTTGGCCCGACTCGTTGGACATGTACGCCAGCCACTTTCCGTCGGGCGAGAGCGCGGGGCTCGCCTCCCGTGCCGGACTGGTGAGCAGGGGCACGAGGGTGGAGTCGCCCGCCTTCAGAGCGTAGATGTCTCCATTCCCCTCCTCGTTCACCACTCGCCGGAGCAGGAGCCAGCGACCATCGCGCGACGAGAGCGCCTGACCGAAGCCCATGGGACCAGGATAGAGATTCCGGGGCGTGCCTGTGCCGTCGGCCCGGGCAACGGCCGGGACCCCACTGCTCTGCGACCCGGCCAAGTAGAGCACCGAGCGGCCATCGGCCGCCCAGCTTACCCGATTGTGGATGCTGTCCCCGAAGGTCACGCGGGAGAAGGTGCCGGCAGGAAGCTGCTTGACCCAGATGTCCTCGGCCGCGCCACGAATGAGGCCGACCGCGAGCGCCTTCCCATCGGGGGAGATCGCCACCGAGTTCAGGATTCCCTGAGGGTCCCAGGCCGAGTCCACCGGCGCGGCGACGCCGGTCCGGTCCACCCAGAACGCCCGCTCCAGCCCGGCCGACCCGCCCGAGACGTAGACCAGGCTCCCCTCTGCCGACGCCGCCAGGTTCGCCTCGAACCCCCCCGTCCGCATCCCCTCCAGCAGCGCCACCGGGGGACCGATGAACGCCAGCTTGTCCGGGTCAAACGGCACCGCGAGGAGCTTGCCGTCGGCGGTGACCACAAGGAGTTGCCCCGGCGACGCAAACCGGGCGTACAGGCCGCGCATCAGCATGCGCGCCTCGCCGCTCGGCAGCTTCATCGCCATGATCTCGAAGTCGGTCGGGGGCTGACCTGCGCGCCGGAGCCGGAAGATGAGCGCTCCCGCGCCGGGGAGCACGTTGGGAAACTCGGTGCCGATCTCCTTCTTTTGTGGCGACATCCGGTAGACCGGCTCCGGCGAGCCCCCAGTGGAGCGGATCCGGGCGATCCCCGAATCCACCTCGATGTAGACGTACCCGTCGGCGCCCCAGTCCCCGCCCGACGAGTTGATGCTGTCGCTGAGCGTGATGGCCGGCCCGCCACCCAGGGAGATGACCCGTACCGTCCGGCCGCCGACGATGAAGCCCAACGACCGACCGTCGGGAGAGAAGAACGGGCTCGTGCCTCCTTCGGTGCCGCCGATCGGCGTGGGCCGCAACTTGTCATGCTCGCGGAGCCAGATCCGGCCGCCCCCCTCGCCCGGGCCGACATAGGCCACCCGTCGGCCGTCGGCCGAGATAGCGACGTTGATGCTGCCGTTGACGCTGGGCTGGAGCGCCTCGCTCGGCCGCAGGAAGAGGCTGTAGCGGTTGAGCACCGGCTCCGGGCCAGGCCGGAGCCAGCCCCAGAGTGCGGCTACGGTCGCGGCCACGGCCAGCCCGACCGCCGCCAGGACGACGGGGTCACGGCCGCGTGGCCGGGGCCGGGGTGCGGCGGGGCTCACCGCCGTGGCGCTGACCGAGGCATATCCGCGGTTTCCCAGCGCCTCGGCAAACTGAGCTGCAGTGGCGAACCGATCGGCCGGGAGCTTCTCCAGCGCGGTGAGGACCGCGGCCTCGACGTGCGGCGGGATGGTGTGGCGCTGCGCGGTCAGTGGCCTGGGCGACTCGGTGACCACCCGGGCCACCACCGCCTGGGCGGTGGAACCGGTGAACGGCGGGTCGCCGGTCAGCATCTCGTAGAGCACGGCGCCCAGAGCGTATACGTCTGACCGGGCGGTGATCTCCCGCTCCCCCATCGCCTGCTCGGGGCTCATGTAATGCGGGGTACCGAGGGACATTCCCGTCTCCGTCATCCGGGCGCCGCTCGCCTTGCTGGCAGCCAGCGCGATCCCGAAATCGGCCACAAGCGCCTGCCCGTCGTGCAGCAGGATGTTCTCCGGCTTGATGTCGCGGTGGACCACGCCCGAGCGATGGGCGTAGTCGAGGGCGGAGGCGATCTCGGTCGCGATCCGGATCGCATCGGCCACCGGGAGCTGCTTCTCCCGGGTGATCCGGTCGCGCAGGGTCTCGCCCTGCACGTACGGCATCACGTAAAAGAGATAGGAGTCGGCCGCGCCCGAATCGAACAGCGGGAGGATGTGCGAGTGCTGCAGGTTGGCGGTGAGCCGAATCTCGGCCAGGAAGCGCTCGGCACCGATCACCGCCGCAAGCTCGGGCCGCAGAACCTTCAGCGCCACCCGCCGGTCGTGCCGGATGTCGTGGGCCACATAGACGGTGGCCATGCCCCCGGCGCCGATCTCACGCTCCAGCTGGTATCTGTCGGACAGGGCGGACTGAAGCCGGGTAAGCAGCTCGGGCATAGGGCCTGGGATGTTGGAGGAGTGACAGGAAGATGCTCCCAGTCGCCCCGTCTGGCTAGGCGGCGCCGAACGTGGATGCTAAGGAGCGCGTGGCGGGATCAGCAGGCTGAGGCAGGTCAATCCCGCCTCGGCCTTCTGAAATTCACTAATGTCGATCTCCATGAGGTCGAGCCCGGCGACCCGCAGCCGTCGGGCGGTGGCCGGATTGCCTGCCGGTATCAGGAGCGTCTGGCCGATCCGGAGCACGTTCGCCGCCCACGGCTCGGAGGAGGTGACCGGCACCGCCGTCAGGCCGTCCTGCTCGAACGTCCGCGCGCTCACCCAGGACGGATTCAGCACCACGATGCCGTCGCCCGCGAAGCTGCACCCCGTCTTGAGGTGAAGGCATCCCTCCACCGGCACGTCCCGCAGCGTGTAGCCGAGCGGCTCCAGCAAGAGGCTGAGACCCCGGTGGCCGGCCTCGTTGCTTCGCCCGGAGCGGCCCACGTACACCGTGCGACCGACCCGCAGCACGTCGCCGCCTTCCAGGGTCGCATCTGGTCGGTCGAGACGGCGGACCGGGCGATACGCCTCCAGCGTGCCAACGATCGCGTCCGCCTCCGCGGCCCGTGATCCGACCCCGAGCGCTCCCAGTATCGCCACTTCGTCCACCACGACGGCCGTGTCCTCCACGAACGCGGCGTCCGGGAGATGGTCCAGCGCCGGCAGCACCCGGACCTCCGCACCGGCGGCGTGAAGCGCTGCGCAGTAGGCTGCGTGCTGGGCCCGGGTCCTGTTCAGATCGATGGGAGTGCGGTCGAGGTACGAGAGCTCGCACTCGGCCAGGCTGGCGCTCGGCTCGCGGACCAGTGCGACGAGCGGCACTTGCTAGAGCCGCTCGGGTGCGTCATAACGCGCTGGCGGGGGAGCTTCTTCAACCGCGACGATGGCGGCAACGGTCACCACCAATGGACGGCCAGATAAATCACCGCTGCCCAGAACCCGACCGTGATGACCATGAGGGCGAGCATGGTCAGCGGGCCGAGCATCCCAGTGATGGCTGGTGAGAGAGCACGAGGTTGCTGAAGCTGAGTGGCCACGGGACGATTTCGCCCTGCCGGCTCCCTGCGGGAGGCCGGTCAGCCTTTCGGGTGCGTGGGACTGGGGGAGGATTCTGGTGCGAGCCGACGATGGCAGCACCCGGCGAAACGTTATCTCGTGCTCAAGGCGAAAGCCATTGGACCTTGGTGCAAGCTGAGGACGGCGCCGTAGGCGTGCGACGAGCGACACCCGCTAGAGGCGATACAGCGCGTCGTAGCGCGCCCGAAGTGCCCGGACCAGCGGCCTATGGTCCGGTGGCGATCCCGTCACCACCTCGATGAGGCGCGCGGAAGGATGCCTGCCCCCCTGGCGGTAGATCCGTGCACCGAGCCAGCGAACCAGCTCACCGAATTCGCCGCGGGCGAAGGCGTCCTCCAGGTCACCCAGCTCCTCCCCCGCCCTGGCGAAGAGCTGGGCAGCGAACACGTCGCCCAGAGTGTAGGTCGGGAAATAGCCGATGAGACCGTCCGCCCAGTGGCCGTCCTGGAGACAGCCCTCGGCATCGTCCGCCGGAGCGACGCCGAGGTAGCGGCCGTATGCCTCGCTCCACGCGCCGGGCAGGTCAGCGGCCATAAGGTCACCCGACACGAGCGCGCGCTCCAGCTCGAACCGGATCATGACATGCACGTTGTAGGTGACCTCGTCCGCGTGCACCCTGATCAGCGAGGGACTCACCCGGTTGATCGCGACGTGAAACTCGTCCAGCTGTACGTCGCCCAGGGCGTCAGGAAAACGCCGCCGGGCCTCCGGCAGAAAGTGCTCCCAGAAGCCGCGGCTCCGGCCGACCCGGTTCTCCCAGAGACGGGCCTGCGCCTCGTCCATGCCGACCGACGCCGCTTCCCCTATCGGGGTGGCGTAGTGGTCCGGGTCGAGTCCCTGCTCGTAGAGACCGTGGCCCACCTCGTGGAGCACCGTGAGCACGCCTCCGGCGAAATCGCGCAAATCGAACCGGAGCCCGATGCGGCAGTCGCCGGGGCCGAGGCTGGTGCAGCAGGGGTGGACGCCCAGATCCAGGCGCCCGCGGCTGAAATCGAAGCCGACACGGGTGGCGACCCGCTCGCAGAAGTCGAACTGGCCCTCCAGCGGCACCGCGCGGCGGCGTACCCCGGTCTCGGGCCGCCCGCCGGCGTCGGCGATCCGCGCCGCCAGCGGCACCAGCTCGCGCCGCAGCGCGTCGAACAATCGGCCCACGATCGCGCTGGTGATGCCGGGCTCGTAATCCTCGATCAGCGCGTCGTAGGGCTCGCGGGCGTAGCCCACGCATTGCGCCTCCGCCCGCTTGAGCTCCACGATGCGCTCGAGATGGGGACGGAAGCGCTCGAATTCCGCGGTCTGCCGGGCCGTGGACCACGCCCGCTGCGCCACCGCGGTGCTGCGGGCGAGGTCCTGGACCAGCTTCCGGGGAAGTCGCACGAACCGCTCGTAGTCGCGGCGCAGCTCGCGGACGTTCACCGCGGCGGGCGAAGCCGCATCCGCCAGGAGCGGCGAGCCCTCCAGCAAGTCCAGCAGCTCGCCCAGCCGGGGATCGGTGCCGCGCTCGTGCAGCAGGCCGGCGAGGAGCGCGAGCTGCTCGCTGCGGCCCTCCACGGCGCCCGCGGGCATGCTCGTCTCCTCGTCCCATTCCAGCAGCGCCTCGATCGAGGCCAGGGTGGCCTCGTCGCGGACCATCCGCATCAGCTCGTCGTAGGCCTGCTCGGCTCGCATGCCCTCAGTCCGTCGGAGAGGCATTGGCCCAGTCCCGCGGCAGCAGCATCGCGAGCAGCTCAGCCTCGAAGGAGCCGGGCTCGTAGACTGGGTCGTACTCCCAAGCGGCCAGCGGCGGGAGGCTCATCAGGACGCTCTCGATCCGGGCGTTGGTCTGGAGTCCGAAGAGCGTGCCGCGGTCGTGCACCAGATTGAACTCCACGTACCGCCCGCGGCGGGCGAGCTGGAAGCGGCGCTCCCGCTCGCCGTAGGCCTCGTCCTTCCGCCGCCGGACGATCGGACCGTAGGCCGCCGGCAACGCGCGTCCCACGTCCGCCAGGAACGCGAAGAGCTGCCCACGCTCGAGCCCGCTGTCGCCCTCGCGCAGGTGGTCGAAGAAGATGCCGCCCACGCCACGGCGCTCCTCGCCCCGATGAAGATTGACGAAGTAGTTGTCGCACCAGGTCTTGAACCTGGGATAGAACGAAGGGTGGTGCCGGTCGGCGATGGCCTTCAAGGTGCGATGAAAGTGGATCGCGTCTTCGGCGTGAGGGTAGGTCGGGGTGAGGTCGGTGCCCCCGCCGAGCCAGGCGTCGACTCGCGTGCCGTCGTCGCGGGTGACCTCGAAGGAGCGGACGTTGAGATGCACCGTGGGCACCTTGGGATTCCGCGGATGGGCCACGATACTGAGCCCCGCCACGAAGAATGCGAGATCGACGTCGCCCGACGGGCGTGCGCCCAGACGCGCCGCCATCTGGGCTGGCATGACGCCTTCCACCACCGAGCGATTGACGCCGCACTTCTCGAACACCTCGCCGTCGGCCAGCACCCGGGAGACGCCGCCGCCACCGCCGGGCCGCTCCCAGTGATCCTCTCGTAGCGCTCGCCCACCGTCCAGCTCGCTGAAGAACCGTGTGGCGTCGTCGTGAAGCGCGGCGACGAGCCTCGCCACATCGCCGCGATCGAAGTCTCCACTCACCGGGGCCGCCACGCCTGCACCGCGCGCACGAAGGCCGCTGCGTGCTCGACCGGGACGTCGGGGAGGATGCCGTGGCCGAGGTTGGCGATATGCCCCACACCGCCGAAGGCCTCCAGCATCGCGTGGGTGCGACGCTCGATCTCGGAGGGAGGGGCGTACAGCCAGGTGGGATCCAGGTTGCCCTGCAGCGCCACCCGCGTGGTTGCGAGCCTGCGCCGGGCTTCGGCCGCGTCCGTCTGCCAGTCCACACCGATCACGTCGGCGCCCGTCGCGGTCGCGATCTCCTCCAGCGCCCATCCGGCGCCGGGCGCGAAGGCGATCACCGGCACGCCGGCATTCCGGGCTGCTCGCACCGCCTCCGCCAGGTAGGGGAGCGCGAACTCGCGAAAGTCGCGCGGTCCGAGGGCGGCCGCCCAGGAGTCGAACAGCTGCACCGCCTGGGCGCCGGCCGCAACCTGCGCCTCGAGGAAGCGCCCGACGGTGGCGGCCAACCGGCCGAGCAGCGCGTGCGCGCCGCTGGGCTGCTCCACGAGAAAGCGCTTCGCCCGGGTGAAGGTCCTGGTGCCCGCGCCTTCCACCATGTAGCTCATCAGCGTCCACGGCGCCCCCGCGAACCCGATCAGCGGAACGCGACCACGGAGCTCGGCGCGCGTCAGGCGTAGCGCCTCGAGCACGTAGCCCAGGTCGCGCTCCACGTCCACGTCGCGCAGGCGCTCCAGATCGCCGGGCGAGCCGATGGGATCGTGGAACCGGGGTCCGGTGCCTTCCTCCACCGTGAGCCCCAGGCCCATCGCGGCAGGCACGACGAGGATGTCGCTGAAGATGATGGCCGCATCCACTCCGAGGATGTCCACCGGCTGCAGCGTCACCCGCGCGGCCAGCTCGGGCGTGTGGACCATGGTCAGG
>DATLHD010000165.1:0-11468 GCA_035540075.1 Gemmatimonadales bacterium | reverse complement strand
ACTTCTGCATCGTGACGCTCAGCCCTCGCTCCACGAGCAGTCGTCCAAGTGACGCGGCGGCGATGCCTTTCCCGAGGGAAGAGACGACGCCGCCGGTGACGAAGATGTACTTGGTCGCGTTCGGACCCGGATTCATAGCTTTACCTCTGCAGTGCGTGCCAATGGGCCTCGGCCCGTCGTAGGTCGTCAGGGGTATCCACGCCAGCCTCGACCGGCTCGGGCAGGAGCGCGACGCCGATCCGGAGCCCATGATGCAGGGCCCGGAGCTGCTCCAGCCGCTCGGCCAGCTCAGCCGGGCTCGGCTCCAGACTGGGCCAGCGCCGCATGGCCTCGCGAGTGTAGGCGTACAGGCCGAGGTGCTGCCAATAGAGCCTCGAACTCCGGTCGCCGACCTCACGCAGGTACGGGATCGGCGCTCGGGAGAAGTAGAGCGCCCTGCCTCGCGCGTCGGTCACCACCTTTACCCGCGCGGGGTCACCGGCGATCGCGGGATCGAGCGGCGCAGCCGCGGTGCCGATATCGTCGCCCTGGGCCACCCGCTCGATGGCGCCCGCCAGGGCCTCGCGCGCGAGGAAAGGCTCGTCTCCCTGCACGTTGACGATGGTGTCGAAGGCGGCGAATTCCTCCTTTGCGGCCACTTCCGCCACGCGGTCGGTGCCGGTCAAGTGAACACGGCTCGTGAGCACGGCGCGCACGCTCGATCGCTCGACCACCTGCCCGACCAGCGGCGAGTCGGTGGCTACGACCAACTCGTCCACCAGACCAAGCTCCTGGACGTGCTGGATGACCCGGGTGATCAGCGGTTCACCGGCCAGCATCTGGAGCGGTTTGTTGGGGAGTCGGGTTGAGCCAAGACGAGCCGGAATGACACCCAGGACGCGCATCACGGAAACTAACAGGCCGCGGGGGCGGAGTCAAAACGCGTGCCGCGGGCTCGAGACCAGCTTTAGGCGTCGGTAGGATATTGAGCTAGAATGGGTTACAGGTGTGTCATTCGGAGCGGCAGCGACGGCTACTCCGCGTGGCCGGAGGCATGTCCGGACAAGATCCCACGCTGTGCTCGGGATGACAGGGAAAGAAAATTCGCGAGGATCCGCTTCCCCGGCGCGGTCCCCACGGACTCGGGATGGAACTGGACACCGTAGACCGGCAGCGACCTATGGCTCAGGCCCATGATCTCGGTGCCCTCGGCTCGGTCGTCGGACCAGGCGATGATCTCGAGCGCTTCCGGTAGCCCTTCGGGCGAGACGACCAGTGAGTGATAGCGCATGGCCTCGAACGGCGAGGGAATGCCCTCGAAGATGGGATGACCGTGATGGGCAACCGGGCTGGTCTTCCCGTGCATGAGCCGGTTGGCCCGTACCACGCGACCACCAAAAGCCTCTCCGATGGCCTGGTGGCCCAGGCACACACCGAGCACCGGCACCCGGCCTGCGGCGGCGCGGATCAGCGGCACCGAGATGCCGGCCTCGCGGGGCGTGCAGGGGCCCGGCGAGACCACGATCGCCTCGGGCCCCAGCTGCAACGCGGCCTCGACGCTCAGGGCATCGTTCCGGTAGACTACCGGCTCGGCGCCGAGCTCGCCGGCATACTGGACGAGGTTGTAGGTGAAGCTGTCGTAGTTGTCGAGGACGAGGAGCATCGTTCCGAAGCTTATTGCGGATCCGACTCCTCCGCCAATCGCTTCATCGCCTCCGCCCGGATCGAATCGGCGAAGCGCCTGCTCGCAGCCCGCCTCGATTCCCCGGGGTGCCGCCCCAGCATGGCTGAGTCAATCTCGCGCTCGACCTTGGCGGCGATGGAGTCGCTGGGCACGTTGATCTGGCCGAGCGAATCGGCGCCCGCGGAGTCGTGATCGAAGTCGAGACTCTGCAGCTCGGCCACCAGGCTCACCGGCAGGAGCAGCGGGACTTCGACCTCGCCGGGGTTGAAGATGGCGGTGCCGAATTCCTCGAAGTCGGGCGGCGTGGAATCGCCCGTGAGGCAGGCGAACGCGTTCTGGTCCGTGCTGTCTTTGCCGACGCGGATGTTCACCCCGTGCTCACGGTCCCCCTCGATGTCGGCCACCAGCCGGCACCCCGAGAGTCCCTGCGCGAGTAGGGAGTCGGCGAGATTCACGGTGAGCTCCACCTCGCTCACCTGATCGGGGGACTCCCGATAGAGCGTGACGTGATCCAGCTTGCCCAGCCGTTCGCCGGCGATGGCGAACGGGACGAGACCCAGCGGGATGGTGATGGGCTCGTCGCTGTGGACCACGCTGTTCACCTTGGCGACGCCGCTTCGAACGATGGCGACCCCGATCATGCCCACGGCAAAGATGCCGAGGGCGCCCAGCAGGATCTTGAACCAGTAGTTGCGCATAGCTTCACTCCGGGCGAGCCTGGCCCCAGTATCGACCGTGCCCCAAGCCTGGCAAGGCCCCGGGCCGGTCTAATGTTTCAACTAGAGACGCCATCAGGCAAGGGAAAGTTTCAGTGATCGAAGCCGAAGGCCTGCAGAAGGTGTACGGCGAACTGGTGGCGGTCCAGGACCTGACCTTCCGGGTAGAGCCCGGCGAGGTGGTAGGCCTGGTGGGGCCCAATGGGGCCGGCAAGACTACCACCCTCCACTGCCTCGCCGGGATCACGATCCCGACCCGTGGGCGGGTGCGGATCGCGAGCCACGACCTCGCGACCGACTCGGTGGCGGCCAAGTCGGCGCTGGCATTCGTCCCCGACGAGCCGCATCTCTTCGAATATCTCACGGTCGAGGAGCACCTCCGGTTCGTGGCCCGACTCTATCGGGTGGTGGACGTAGAAGCGCGTCTCCCCGGCGTGCTCCGCGAGCTGGAGCTGGAGGACCGACGGCGCTCCCTCCCGGAGGAGCTCTCCCGGGGCATGAAGCAGAAGCTCGCGATCGCCTGCGCCCTGATCCACACCCCGAGCGCCCTCCTGCTGGATGAGCCGCTGACGGGGCTCGACCCGGTGGGCATCCGCCGCATGAAGGCTACCATCCTCCACCACGCGCGATCCGGTGCCGCGGTCATCCTCAGCTCCCACCTGCTGCACCTGGTCGAGGAGATCTGCAGCCGGGTCCTGATCATGCGCCGTGGACGGGTCCTGGCCTTCGGAACCATCGACGACATCGTGGCCGCGCGCCCCGAGCTGGCAGGGCTCAAGCTGGAGGACGTGTTCCTCGGGCTCGTCGGCCAGGAAGGGGTCGAGGACCGGTGAGAAGCCCGCTCGGTTATCTCGCGGTGCGGTCCACGCACAACCGCATCATGCGCCAGGTGCGGCGTCTGCGGAAGCCTCGGTACGCGGTCGCGTTGCTCCTGGGCGTAGCCTACCTCTGGGCGGTAAGCGCGCGCCAACGGCCCCCCTCCGGCGGTCCGCCCGACGTCAGCCCCGCCGCGGTGGAGATGCTGGCGGCGGTCGGTGTGACGCTGATCCTTCTGTATACCTGGCTCTTCGGCTCGGACCGTCGGGCGCTGGCCTTTTCCCGCGCGGAGGTGACCTGGCTGTTCCCCGCTCCGGTCACCCGCGCGCAGCTGATCCGCTACAAGCTGCTCCGCGGACAATTCGTCGTGCTGTTCAACGTGCTGCTCTGGACCTTCCTGCTCTCGCGGGATCTGACCGGGGGATCCTGGCGACGCGCGGCCGCCATCTGGGTGCTCCTCACGACGCTCACCCTGCACCGGCTCGGAGCCGCACTGCTCAAGGCCAGCCTCTGGGAGCACGGCGCGGTGGCGGTGCGCGCACGCGCGGTCTCACTCACCGCGCTGGCAGGGGTCGCCATGGTCGCTCTGGTCGACGCGACTCAGGCCATGCCGGCGCTCCGGGAGGGGTGGGCGGCGGGACCTCGGGAGTTCTTCATCGCCGCCGAGGAGTTCGCCTCGCGGCCGATTCCCCACGCGCTGCTCTTCCCCGCCCGAGTGCTGGTTCGGCCCATGCTCGCGGACGACTGGTCCCAGTGGGCGAGCGCGCTTCTGACCGCCCTCGCGATTCTCGTCACGCACTACCTATGGGTGATCCGCTCCGACGCCGCGTTCGAGGAGTCGGCCGCGGCCGCGGCCCTGGCCCGTTCACGGACGCGGTCGCCGGCGACACGGGCGCCTCGGTTCACCGCCCGGTCAGTCCCGCGACTCTCCCCGCAGGGATGGCCGGCCGGCGCGCTGCTGTGGAAGAACGTCGTGGCCGTCGTTCGCGCGGGCCGGGCACGCGGCGTGGCCGTCGGCATGATGGTCGCCGCGCTCGTGCTGCTGGGGCTCTCAGTGGTCGGGGGCAACGGAGCCCTGCTCGAGCTGGTGGGATGGATGACGGCCATGTGGGCGGGCTTCCTCTTCGTGCTCGGACCGCAGTGGATCCGCAACGATTTGCGGACCGACCTGGCCCGCCTTGCGGTGCTGCGGAGCTATCCTCTGCGCGGCGCTGCCGTCGTCGGCGCCGAGACGGCCGGCTCGACCGCGATCCTGACGGCGCTACAGCTCGGGCTCGTCATGCTGGCATGGATCGCGTTCTGGGGCGGCAGCGTGGATGAACCGCGGGCGGAGGTCCGGACGGCAGTCCTGCTCGGAGCCGTGGTGCTGCTGCCCGGCATCAACTTCCTCGCCATGCTGATCCAGAACGGCGCCGTCATCCTCCTCCCCGGCTGGGTGAATCCCGGCTCGGACCGTCCCATCGGCGTGGAAGCACTGGGACACAACATGCTGATCATCTCCGGATTCCTGCTCGTGCTCGCGGTGCTCTTGGCGGCGCCTACCGCGGCGGCTGGCGGGGTGTTCTTTGGTCTGCGCTCCATCGGCTGGTGGGCCGCGGCGCCCGCGGCGCTTGTCGCGATGGCCCTGATGGCGCTCGAAGCGCGCATCCTGCTCGCACGGCTCGGCCGCGTGTATGAGGCGACCGACCCCGCCATGGTTCCCCCGGTGGAGCTGCTCTAGCGACTACGGCCGCTCCGCCCGGCGGCGCAGCAGTGCGTCCAGGCTCCAGATACCGCCACCCGCTGCCACCAGGTAGAGCCAGACGAAGCAGTAGAGCGCAGCCAGCTCGCCGCCGTTCACGCCGGGCCAGAACCCTCGTGGCGCATGTCGCCAGAAGTACGCCACCGCCATCTCACCGGCCACGGTGAAGGCGACCGGCCGAGTGAACAGGCCGATCATGATCAGGAATCCGCCCACCACCTCGAGAAAGCCCGACCACCAGAAGATCGAAAGCAGCTCTCTCGGGACCTCGATTTCGGCGGAGCCCGGAAGCGTGCCGAAGAGCTTGGGGTAGCCGTGCTGGAAGAACAGGAAACCGGCCACGATGCGGAGTGCCGCATGGGTCCAGGCCGTCATGCCGGTGGAGGTCATCGATTCCTCGGGTCGAGCTCATGGGGGGTGTCGAGCGCCTCGGCATCGGGGTGAGGGCGATGGGAGAAGCGGCCGAAGCGAAGCGCGAGAGTCGGAAGTACGAAGAGGGTGAGCACGGTGGATGTGATGAGCCCGCCGAGGATGACGATGGCCATGGGACCTTCGATCTCGCGACCCGGGTCGCCGCTGCCGATCGCCAGTGGCAGCAAGCCGAGGGCGGTGACCAGTGCCGTCATGAGAATGGGGCCCAGCCGCTCCATGGCGCCTCGGGCCGCGGTTTCGACACCCCACGGCTTCCCCTCGTCCCACACCAGATGGTCGTAGTGGGAGACGAGCATGACGGCGTTGCGGGTCGCGATGCCGAACAAGGTGACGAAGCCGACCAGCGAGCCCAGTGACAGGACGCCTCCAGTCGCCGACACCGCGAGCACGCCGCCCACCAGCGCGAAAGGCAGGTTGGCGAGGACCAGGCTCAGCCGGCTCCTCTCCCCGAACGCCAGCCACAGGAGCATGATGATGCCGGCACCCGCGAGGACGCTGTTGAGCAGCAGCTCCCGGCGAGCCTCGCGATGCGCGGCCGCGGTTCCGCCGACCTCGGCGTACACGCCGGCTGGCAGGCCGATGCCCGCGGACAGGCGGGTCTCAACCCTGCGGGTGACGCCTTCGGTGTCGCCACCGGCGACGTTGGCCGTCACGGTCTGCACTCGGCGTGTGCCCACGTGCATGATGAGCGACCGCCCGGTAGTCCGCGCGATGTCGGCGACCTGCTGGAGCTCCACCAACCGACCCGACTGAGAGACCACCGGCAGCATTCGAAGATCCTCGGGTCTGGCGCGCGCCTCGGGAACAAATGTCACGGTGACCGCGGTCGAGCGGTTCGCTTCCACTAGGTGGGAGACCGTTACGCCGCGGGTCGCCACCTCGACTGCCTCCAACACCTCGTCGGGGCGAAGGCCCACGGCGGCGACGTCATAGGGCCGAAGGCGGACGGTGACCTCCGGCGTGACTGCCGGCGGATCGTAGGAGACGTCGATCGTGCCCGGCACCCCGGCCATGGCCTTTGCGACCCGTCTGGCCGCGAGGTCAAGGCTGTCGAGGTCGTCGCCGAACAGACGGACCACGAGCTCCGCCGTGGAGCCGGTCAACGTCTCCTCGATCCGCTCGGAGAGGAAGCCGCGGATCGCGAAGTTCACCCCTGGAAATCCCAGGAGCATCGCGCGCAGATCGTGCTCGACCGTCTCCGCCGCCTCGCCCGCCAGGGGAACGAGGCTGACCTCGAACTCGGTATAGTGGGTGCCCCAGGTGTCCTCCGACAGCTCGGCACGACCGATCCGCTGAGCGACCGAGCGAACCCGGGGATCGGCCCGGAACACGTCCGTCACCCGCTGTCCGAGTCGGAGCGACTCATCGAGGGAAGTGCCGGGCACGGCGGACATATGCACCAAGTAATGACCCTCACGGAACTCCGGCAGGAACGTCGCGCCGAAGAACGGTACCGTCGCGGCCGCTGCGCCGCAGACCAGCAGCACCACGGTCCCCAGGAGCGCCGGCCTCGACAGGCTCCAGACCAGCGCCCGGCGATAACCTCTCTTGAGCCAGGTGAGCACCGGTGCCTCGGCGACCCTGCCCTGGTGGACGACCAGGAGGAGCAGCGTCAGGGCCGGGGTGACCGTCAGCGCAACCAGCAGCGACGCCATGGTGGCGAGGATGTAGGAGAGCGCCAGCGGGCGGAAGAGCGCTCCTTGGACGCCGGTCAGCAGCAACACCGGGACAAAGACCAGTGCCACGACGAATGTGGCGTACACCACGCTGCTCCGCACCTCGATCGACGCGTCCAACACGACCCGGGCAGCCGGGCGGGGGTCGGGTCGCGCGCGGTTGAGTCGCAGCCGGCGGGCGATGTTCTCCACGTCGATGATGGCGTCGTCCACCACTTCGCCAAGCGCAATCGCTAGCCCGCCCAACGTCAGGGTGTTGATGCCGAAGCCGAGGTACTCCAGCGCGAGAATGGCGGCGAGCAGCGAGAGTGGAATGGCGGTGAGGGAGATGGCTGCCGCCCGCGCGTCGGCCAGGAAGAGCAGCAGCACCACCGCCACCAGCACCGCGCCGAGCAGCAGCGACGTGGTGATGTTGCGCAGCGCGAGGTCGATAAACTCTGACGGCCGGAACAACGCGGGGTGCAGCTCGAGGCCGGCGGATTCGATCGTCGGGCGCAGGCGTGCGAGGGTGGCCTCGACCCGGGCGGCGACCACCTTGGTGTTGACGCCCAGTTGGCCGGAGACGACGATCACGAGGCCGCGCTCGCCGTTGACGCCTCCCTCGCCGAAGCGGGTCTCCGGCGCTTCCGTCACCCGGCCGAGATCGCCGAGGCGGAGCACCAGGCCCTCCCGCTCCCGCACTACGGTTGCGGCGATGTCTGCCGGCGTGGACGCCTGCCCCTCCGAACGCACCGTGAGCCGCTGACTCGGCTGGTCGATCACGCCACCGCCACGAAGCCCGCTGGAGCGGCGGGTGGCCTCCGTGATCTCCGCGATCCCCACCCCGTGAAGCCGGAGGCGCTCGGGGTCGAGTTGTACCTGGAGCTGCCGGACCTCGCCCCCGAATACCGCCACCTTCGATACGCCGGGCACCGCGAGCAGCCTGGGCTTGAGCACCCAGTCCGCGAACGAGCGCTGCGCCATCGGCAACACGGAGGCGGAGGTGATGCCGACCACGAGCACGGTGCTGGAGGAGGACGTGAGCGGCGTGAGGACCGGGGGCTCAACCGTCGCGGGAAGCCGGACGGCCGCTTCGGCGAGGCGCTCGGCCAGCGCCTGCCGAGCCTGGTGGATGTCCACTCGCTCGGCGAGCACGGCGGTCACGACCGAGAGGCCCTGGATGGACTGTGAGCGGACGGCGGCGATGCCCTGCACGCCGTTGATCGCGCCCTCGATCAGCTTGGTGACCTGGAGCTCGACCTGCTCCGGGGAGAGGCCCGGCGCCTCGGTCTGGATCGAGACTTGGGGCGGGGCGAACTCGGGGAACACGTCGAGTGGCGCGCGGTTCAATGTGTCGGCACCCACCACGACCAGCGCGGCGGCGAGCCCGAGGACGACGCCGCGGTGCCTGATGGCGCTGCGGACCAGCCCGGTCAACATGCCAGCCGCACCGTCACTCGCCCGACTCTTCGCCCACGGTCACGCGGGCCCGGAACTCCTCCGAGAGAAGCTCCTGGACGCCGGTGACGACTACGCTGTCACCCGCGGCAAGCGGCGGACCGACGACCCAGCCGCCCGGCGCCGGTTGCCCGGTCGGCACCCGCACTCTGGCGTACTCACCAGGGCTGCGACGCAGATAGGCCCACGCGAGCCCCTCCCATTGGACCACCGCCGCGTCCGGGATCAGCACTCCCTCGAGCTTCGCGCCATCTCGAAGGCTGGCGGTCACGGGGGTGCCTGGAACCGCGCCCGCCCAGAGCGCGCGTGAGCGGTAGAGATAGGCGGGCTGACGCGTGAGCGGGTCGGCCTCCGGTGCCGCCCCGATCAGCGCCGCTTCCACGGCTGGGCCGCTCGCGGGGAGCAGCATGATTCGGGTGGCGGGCCGTCCGGCGTCCGCGGGCCAGGCGACGCGAACCACCGGGTGGGAGTTGTCAGCGAGCTCCAGGAGCGTCTGGCCCGCCTCCACGATCTCGCCGGGGCGAGCTCCGACGGCCGTGATGACGCCGGCGATCGGCACGCGGAGCGGTTGCGCGTCCGAGACATGTCCCAGAGGCGCGCCGGCCTCGAGCCGCTCGCCGAGTGACGGCCAGCGTCCCCCCCGCGTCACGGTGAGTCGGCCGGCCACGGGCGCCCGGACTGTCACGGTGCGCTCGGGCTCGGGGATCACCTGGCCGGGAAGGCGGCGGCCCCCCTGGGCCGTCGCTGGGGCCAGCGCCGCCGTGGTCAGGCCTATGCGACTCGCTTCCGCGGAGTCGAGCACGACGCGAGGCTCGTTCTCCCGCTCGGCAATGCGACTGGGCGCCACTATCGGGGCCTCCTCCTCCGCCTTCTCTTCCTGCTCGTTGTCGCTCGCCGAGCGGAGCATCAGCACTCCCGCGACGGCGGCGACAAGCACCAGCAAGACGATCAACGCGCGGGGTCTCACCGTGGGGATGCCTCCGTGCTGGGGTCCTGTCGCGGGTCCGGCCACTGCCCGTCAGCCGAGGGTGGTCCGCCGGCCGCGCGCTCCAGCTCGAGTGATGCCCGCGCGAGCCGCCGCTCGGCCGCGCGTCTCGCCCGTCGCGCGCGCAGCAGCTGCAGCTCGGCGCGAGCGGGCTCGAGTCTCGAGGTCTCGCCTCGCGCGTAAGCCTCACGCTCGCGGCGGTCCAACCGCTCGGCGGCCGCCACGACCGAATCCGCCGCCACGAGTTCCAACGAGGCGCCCCGGCAGTCCTGGACTGCCATGCCGGCGTCGGCCAGTATGGAGTCCTGCACCTCCGCGACGTGGAGCCCGGCGACACCGCGGGCGGCATCGGCTTCCGTGATGGCACCCCGGTTCCGGCTTCCGAGTAGTGCGGGAAGGGCGAGGGCGAGTGTCCAGCGATGCACGCCCTCGTCCCATACGAATCCAGGACCCAGCTCCAGATCCGGGAACTGCCGAGCCACCTCGAGTCGGAGGCGGGATTCGGCAACCGCGTACTCGGCGAGCGCGGTCGCCACCTCGGTACGGCGCTGGACAGCACCGGCGGTGAAGGTGGCGGGACCGATCGAGTCGAGCGAGCCGCATCCGCTCGGAGGTCCGAGCACAGGGACAAGTGAATCGACCGCCGGCGCGGGGAGCGCCATCGTGGCCGCCAGTGCCGCGCGGGCGGTCAGCACGGCATGCTCGGCCTCGGCCTGGGCCAGGCGGGCATTCTGGATCTCGGTGCCGGTGCGGGCGAGCTCCGACGCGTCCAGGGCTGCCTCCGCGAAGCGGGTCCGTTCGAGACCGTGGACCTTCTCCAAGGCACGCACCTCTTCGCTGGCGTCCGCCGCGTCCGCGAGCGCGTGGACCAGCGCCGCCGCCGCGAGCCGCGTCTCCACCGCCACCGCGCGGGATGATGCTATCAAGCGACTCTCGGCCACCGTCACGCCGGCACGGGCGGCCTGCAGCCGAGCGCCTCGCTTGCCACCGAGCTCGAGATGGACGACTCCCGAGATTCCGACCACCCAGGGGTCTTCCACTTCTCTCCCGCCGACCCGCCGCTCCACGTCACCCTGGACGCCGATGCCCGCCCGCTCACCGGCGGTGCGCACCGCAGCCTCGGCCGCATGCCATTCGGCGCGAAGGCGGCGCAGGTCCGAACGGAGGGTCAGCCCCGCGACGGCCAGCTGGTGATCCGTCCAACTGTAAGCCCCAGGCCGGCCGGCGTGCCGCGCCACCGCCGCCACCAGCGCGCTATCACCGAGGTCGCGCCGGAACATTTCGGCCGTATGAGTCGTGGGATCCAGGGGGCGCGGCTGATATCGCACGCACGCCGCGGAAGTCAACGCCAGACACAACCCGACCCGGATCACGCCCACTTCAGCCGCGAGGATGGTACTGCTTGTGGACCGAACGGAGGTACTCCCGGTCCACATGGGTATAGATCTGGGTCGTGGAGAGGTCAGCGTGTCCGAGCATTTCCTGGACCGCGCGGAGATCGGCGCCCCCCTCGAGGAGATGCGTCGCGAAGCTGTGCCGCAGCGTGTGGGGGGTGACCCGCTTGGTAATCCCGGTGCGCTCCTTTGCGCGCTTCACGATGCCCCAGGCACCGACGCGCGAGAGCGGTTCGCCCCGCGCATTGAGGAGCACGCGTCCGCCCGACTTTCCGTGGTCCAGCGTAGGCCGGAGCGAGTGCAGATAGACCGAGACCGCCCCGATCGTGGTTCGGCCGACCGGCACCAACCGCTGCTTCCCGCCCTTGCCGAGGATCCTCACCAGGCCCTCAGTGAGCAGGAGATCTCTGAGCTCCAGGCCACAGACCTCCGACACCCGCAGACCGGCTCCGTACGCCAGCTCGAGTAGCGCGCGGTCGCGCCAACCGAGCGGGTCGTCGATGGAGGGAGCGGCGAGCAGCGCCTCGACCTCGCGCACCGTGAGGACATCGGGGAGGGTCCGCCCGCGCCGTGGCGTCTCCAGTCGGTCGCTCGGGTCCTCGGCGACG
>DATLHD010000164.1:0-9347 GCA_035540075.1 Gemmatimonadales bacterium | reverse complement strand
GCCCGTCCGCCTCCACCAGCGCCCGCGCGGTCGAGCGGAAGAAGCCGGGACGCCCGGGAGCGCGGAAGCGCTTCCAGTTCTCGAAGCGCTAATCTGTCATCCCGAGTGAAGCGAGGGATCTCTCGCTCCGCTCGGGATGACAGCACAGGCCGGGCCCGGTCGGCTCGGCCGAATTCTCACATCGGTGGATCCCACGCCTGGTGCCCCCGCGGGGGTTGGCGTGGGAGATGAAGCCGGTGGACGATCAACCACCCGAATGGAAGGACGCCGTACCCGCATGGCACAGCCGCAACTGCAGGACCTGCTCGAAGCCGGAGTTCATTTCGGCCACCAGACCCGCCGCTGGAACCCGAAGATGCGCCGGTTCATCTTCGCGGAGCGTTCCGGCATCTACATCATCGATCTCCAGAAAACCCTCCGTCAGATCCAGAAGGCCCAGGAGCTGCTCCGCAGCGTGGTCCTCAAGGGCGACGGCGTACTCTTCGTCTGCACCAAGAAGCAGCTCAAGGCGATCGTCCAGCTCGAGGCGCAGAACGCCGGGGCCTTCTACGTCACCGAGCGCTGGCTCGGCGGCATGCTCACCAACTTCCAGACCCTGAAGAAGCAGATCCGGCGCCTCCGGGAGCTGGAGCAGGGCGCCGCCGACGGCGACTTCGAGAACTACACCAAGAAGGAGAAACTGCTCTTCGAGCGCGAGCGGGTGAAGCTGAGCCGCAACCTCGAGGGCATCAAGCTGCTCGGCCGCCTGCCGGGCGCGCTCTTCGTGGTGGACGCGAAGAAGGAGAAGATCGCCGTCGCCGAGGCCAACAAGCTCGGCATTCCGGTGGTGGCCATCGTGGACACCAACGCCGATCCGGACATCATCACCGTGCCGGTTCCCGGCAACGACGATGCGATCCGCTCGGTCTCGCTCATCACCGTGGCGCTCTCCGACGTCATCAAGGAGGCCCGCGCCCAGATGCCGATGCGCGAGGTGGCCGAGGACCTCGAGGCCGAGACCTACAGCACCGACACCGGCTCCGAGGGCGATGCCGAGGCCGAACGCAAGCGCCGCCGGCCACGCCGCAAGCGGCGGCCGAAGCCGGAGGCGATCGCCGCGCGGCTCAAGACCGAGACGGAGGGCGCGGCCGAGGCCCCCGCGCCTGCCGGGGCGGGCGAGGCCGGCGCGTAGACGCGGCGGACAGCAGAACCGTGAGCGTTTCCGCCGCTCCTGGCCCGTGCGGGCCGTGAGCGGCGGTCTTACTATTCAGCCCGAGATCGACCCAGAGGACGACATGGCGAGCGTGACGATTTCCCCCAAGGACGTGAGCGAGCTCCGGGCCCGCACCGGCGCCGGCGTGATGGACTGCAAACGGGCGCTGGAGGAGGCCAACGGCGACATGGACAAGGCCGTGGAGGTCCTCCGGAAGAAGGGGATCGCCAAGGCCGAGAAGCGCGCCGGCCGCGTCGCATCGCAGGGCCTGGTGGTGAGTTACATCCACCATAACCAGCAGGTCGGCGTGCTGCTGGAGCTCAACTCCGAGACCGACTTCGTCGCCCGCAACGAGGCCTTCGGCCAGCTCGCGCGCGACATCGCGCTCCACATCGCCTCGGCCGACCCGATCGGCGTGAACCCGGAGGACGTGCCGGCGGAGATGCTGGAGCGGGAGCGCCGGATCGCGGAGGAGCAGGTCGCGGCCGAAGGGAAGCCGGAGAACATCCGGGCCAAGATCGTCGAGGGCAAGCTGAAGAAGTTCGTCGCGGAGCGCACCCTGTTGGAGCAGCCGTTCGTCCGCAACGACAAGATCACCGTCGGGGAGCTGATCAAGGAGGCGTCCGGCAAGCTGGGCGAGGCCATCTCGGTCCGCCGCTTTGCCCGGTTCCAGATCGGGGCCGCCTGATGGCCCTCGCCTACAGCCGAGCCCTGCTCAAGCTGTCGGGCGAGGCATTGGCAGGGGAGAAGGGAAGCGGCCTCGACTTCCACAAGGTCGAGGCGTTCGCGGAGGAGATCAAGGCGGTGCACGCCCTCGGCGTGCACCTGTCGCTCGTCGTGGGCGGGGGCAACATCATCCGCGGTGCCACCGCGAGCCGCGAAGGGCTCGATCGGGTCTCCGCCGACTACATGGGCATGCTGGCGACGGTCATCAACGCGCTGGCGCTCCAGGATGTGCTGGAGAAGATCGGGGTGGATACCAGGGTGATGACCGCGGTGCGGATGGAGTCGGTGGCGGAGCCCTACATCCGCCGACGGGCCATCCGCCACCTGGAGAAGGGCCGGCTGGTGATCTTCGCGGCCGGGACCGGCAACCCTTTCTTCTCCACCGACACAGCCGGCGTGCTCCGGGCACTCGAGATCGAGGCTCAGGTGATCCTCAAGGCGACCAACGTGGACGGGGTCTACACCGAGGATCCGCGGAAGAATCCCGGCGCCACGTTCATCCGAGAGCTCACCTACCAGGACGCGATCGTCAAGAACTACGCTGTCATGGACGCCAACGCGTTCGGACTCTGCAAGGCCAACCAGCTGCCCATCGTGGTCTTCAACATCAACCGTCCCGGCGCCATCAGGCGGGTTCTCGAGGGCGACCCGGACATCGGAACCATCGTCCGATGACCACCATACCCGAATTGACCAAGCACGCCCGGGACCTGATGCACAAGGCGGTCGAGAGCACCAAGCGGGAGTTTTCCGGCATCCGGAGCAACAAGGCGACGCCATCCCTGCTCGACACGGTGCGGGTCGAAGCCTACGGCAGCGCCGTTCCGATCAATCAGGTGGCCATGGTCGCCGCTCCGGAGCCCCGGCTCCTGACGGTCCAGCCTTTCGACAAGTCGCTCTCCAACACGATCGAGAAGGCCATCCGCGACGCCGGGCTCGGCCTCAACCCTGCGACGCAGGGCAACCTGATCCGGGTCCCGCTCCCGGCGCTCTCGGAGGAGCGGCGCAAGGAGCTGGTCAAGGTCGTCCACAAGCTCGCCGAGGAGGGCCGGATCGCCGTGCGCCACGCGCGGACCGACGCGATCTCCCGGATCAAGAAGCTCGAGCACGTGTCCAGCGACGACAAGACGCGGGCGGAGAAGGACGTCCAGAAGCTCACCGACGACCACATCAAGCAGATCGACGGCCTCATCCATGCGAAAGAGGCCGAGATCATGGAAGTCTGACGGATGACCGGCGACGACCTGCTCCAGCGGGTGCGGGTCCACGGCGTGGTCCCGACCCACGTCGCGATTATCATGGACGGGAACGGGCGCTGGGCCGCGGAGCGCTCGCTGCCGCGGCCGCTGGGGCACCACGCCGGGATGACCTCGGTTCGCGAGGTGGTCGAGGGGTGCCTGCAGGCGGGGGTCTCGGTGCTCACCCTGTTCGCCTTCAGCCAGGAGAACTGGCAGCGCCCCGCGGGCGAGATTGAGGCGCTCATGAGCCTCCTGGAGGAGTACATCGCCCGGGAGATGCGCGAGCTGCGGGATCAGGGCGTCACGGTCCGCATCCTGGGCGACATCGACCGGCTCACCGGCGGCGCGCGAGTCGCGGCGGATCGTATCGTGGCGGAGACCGAGGGCGGCGGCCGGCTGGCGCTCAACCTCTGCATCTCCTACGGCGCCCGCGCCGAGATCGTGCGCGCGGCGCGGCTCCTCGCGGAGGACGTGGCGGCCGGCCGGCTGGTCCCCGCCGAGATCGACGAGAAGGCGCTCACGCGGCGGCTCTATACCGCGGAGTGGCCCGATCCCGATCTCCTCATCCGCACCTCAGGCGAGATGCGGATCTCCAACTTCCTCCTCTGGCAGCTGGCGTACGCCGAGCTGTACGTCACCCCGGTGCTCTGGCCCGACTTCACCCGCCGACACCTCTTCGAGGCCATTCTCGAGTTCCAGCGGCGCGACCGCCGGTTCGGGCGCGTCCCGGCCTGATGGCGTCTGAGCTGGGGAAACGCGTCGGGTTCGCGGCGGTTGCGATCCCGCTCGTACTGCTGGTGGTCTGGTACGGCGGCCTCCCCCTCGCGGCGCTGGTCGCGATCGCCGCGGCGCTCGGGACGGCGGAGCTCTTCGATCTCGCGGAGCGCGGGGGCGTCCGTCCGGCGCGCGCGCTCGGCATTGCCACGGCGGCGACACTGCCGCTGGTGACCTGGGTCGCGCTCGACCGCCCCTTGATGGGCGAGTTGTTCGCCGATGCCGGGCTCTCGCTGGGCGCTCTGTGGGTGGTGCTCCTGTTGACCTGGGCCCTGGTGGCCCGCGCCCCGTCCGAGCGCCCGCTCTCGGGCGCGGGGATCACTCTTCTCGGCGTCGCGTACACCGGTGCGCTTCCGGCCTCGATCATCGTCATTCGGCACGCCGTGGAGCCCCCTCGGAGCTGGGCCGGTCTGTGGCTGGTCTGCTTTCCGCTGGTGGTTACCTGGGTGTGCGACTCGGCGGCGATGTCCGCTGGGCGCACCTTCGGCGGGCCGAAGCTCTCACCGGTCGTGAGCCCCGGGAAGACCAGGTCCGGGGCCGTGGCCGGCGTGCTCGGCGCCCTGTTGGTGGCGCCGATCTTCAGCGCGTGGGTGTTCCCCCGCTCGGAGGTGGACCTGAGCCTCGGCCGCGCGCTCGTCATCGCGGCCGTGCTCTCCGTGGTCGGCCAGGTGGGCGACTTGGCCGAGTCCCTGTTCAAGCGCGAGGCGGGGGTCAAGGACTCCAGCCAGCTGCTGCCGGGACATGGGGGCATCCTCGACCGGCTCGACTCGCTTTATTTCGTCATGCCGGTCACGGCGGCGATGTATCGGTTCTTCGGGGTGATCTAGTGTGCAACGGCGGCCGACGCGGAGTAGCAGTGCTGGGCTCGACCGGGTCCATCGGTCGGAGCACCCTGGACGTGCTGCGCCGCCAGCGGGAGCACTTCGAGGTCGTGGCCCTCACCTGCGGGCGGAATCGCGCAGAGTTCGAACGGCAGCTCGCGGAGTGGCGCCCGGCGTTTGCCGGGTGCGCTGCACCGGGGAATGGCGACGCGTGGCCTTCCGGGCCGGAGGTGCTGGTCGAGGCCGCGACCCGGCCGGACGTGGACATCGTGGTGAACGCGGTGGTCGGCGCGGCCGGGCTCGACGCGACCCTCGCGGCGCTCAGGGCGGGGAAGCGGGTCGCCCTGGCCAACAAGGAAAGCTTGGTGATGGCCGGGGATCTCGTGGTGGAGGCCGCGTGCGCCGGCGGCGGGGAGATCGTGCCGGTGGACTCGGAGCACAGCGCGGTGCTGCAGTGCGTCGCCGGGCGGGACTCGGGGATGGGCCGGCTTATCCTCACCTGCTCGGGCGGCCCGTTTCGGGAATGGTCGGCGGAGCGGGTCCACCATGCTACGGTGGAGCAGGCCCTCCGCCATCCCACCTGGAGCATGGGGCAGAAGATCACCGTGGACAGCGCCACGCTGGCCAACAAGGCGCTGGAGGTGATCGAGGCTCACTATCTGTTCCGGCTGCGTTATGACCAGCTCGAGGTCGTGGTGCACCCGCAGAGCATCATCCACGCCTTTGTGGAGTTCTGCGACGGCAGCGTCATCGCGCAGCTGGGCTTTCCCAGCATGGAGCTGCCGATTCTCTACGCGCTGACCCATCCAGGGCGCCTCCCGGATACCGGGGTGCGCCGGCTGGATCCGGTCGCCGCCGGTCCGCTCACCTTCGAGCCGGTCCGGCGGGACGTGTTCAGGGCGCTCGACGCCGGCATGGCGGCGGGACGGGCCGCGGGCACCGCGCCCGCCGTGTTCAACGCAGCCAACGAGGTGGCGGTCGCCGCCTTCCTCGAAGGGGCGATCCCCTTCGGTCGGATCAGCGCGATCATCGAGCAAGTGCTCGAGGCGCACACGCCCGGGCCCGCCACCGCGGTAGAGGCGGTGCGCGACGCCGATCATTGGGCGCGGGTACGCGCCAGCGAGCTCGTGAGGACACCGTGCTAGTCACCATTCTCGCCCTCATCGTCGTTCTCGGCGTGCTGATCTTCGTGCACGAGGCGGGGCACTTCATCGCGGCCAAGTGGGCCGGGATCTACGTCCACCGCTTCTCCCTGGGGCTCGGCTCGCCCATCCCCTGGCTCACGTTCAAGCGAGGGGAGACCGAGTACTCGATCTCGTGGCTGCCCCTCGGCGGCTACGTGAAGATGGCGAGCCGCGAGGAGGAGGTGACCAGCTCGGCACTGGAGGGCGGGCACGTCGATGCGCCGGTCCCCCCGGATCGCGTCTTCGAGGCCAAGCCGGTCTGGAAGCGAATGGTCGTGATCCTGGCCGGCGTCACCATGAACGCGCTGTTCGCCTGGTTCGCGTTCACCTTCCTGGCGGCGAAGAACGGCCGCCAGATCGACCCGACGACCACCGTGGGCCAGGTGATAGGGGAGATGGTGCCGCCCGGCGGGGAGGCCCTGCGCGACATTCCCGTGGGCTCGCGGATCGTCGCCATCAACGGCCGGCCGGTGAAATCGTGGAACGACGTGAGCGAAGGGATCGCGAACTCGCCGGAGTCGGAGGTGCGGCTCCAGCTGGATGGCGGCCGCACCATGACCCTGCCGATTCACCAGGATGCGCTGGAAGAGCGGCTGAAGGCGGCCCAGGCGCTCCAGCCGTTCCGACCCGCGGTGATCGGCCAGGTGCTGCCGGGAAGACCGGCGGCGCGGGCTGGGCTGCACCCGGGCGACACGATTCTCGCGATCGGCGACCATCCCATCGCCCAATGGTACGATGTGCTCGAGGTGCTGCAGGCCAACACCGGCACTCCGCTCACGATGACGGTGGTCGGCGACAGCGGCCGGCGCACCCTGGACTTGCAGCCGGAGGTGGAGACGATCGAGGGCCTGGATGGCAAGCCGCGAAAGGTTGGGCGGGTCGGCATCTCGGTCGCGCTCGACACCCACTTCGAGCCGCTGAGTATCGGCCAGGCATTCAAGGAGGGCGGGTCGGCAACCGTCAGCGCCTCGACCCAAATCGTACGGACGGTCCGGGGCCTCTTCACCGGCCGGATCTCGCGTCGCGAGGTCGGCGGACCGATCATGATCGGGCAGCTGGCGGGGGAGAGTGCCCGTATGGGTCTGGACCCCTTCCTCGCCTTCATGGCCCTCATCTCAATCAACCTGGCCGTGCTGAATCTGCTCCCGGTGCCGGTGCTGGACGGAGGTCAGTTCCTGTTTCTCCTGGCGGAGGCCGTGATCCGGCGCCCGCTCCCGCTCAAGCTGAGGGAGCGGCTGACCGCAGTGGGGATGGTGCTGATCGTCCTGCTCATGGGGCTGGCGTTCAGTAATGACATTCGGAGATTGTTTGGAGGGTGAGTGGGCGGTCGGGCGGTCAGGCGGTCGATGCGTCAGATGTGGTCTTTCGGCGCCTTTGACACGGCGTGGTAGAGTCCCCAGGTCAAGCGACCCGCCCGGTCGCGTTTCGTCTCAAGGGTGAGCCACAATTCCTCCGTGAGTAGTCCGTAATCTCGACTGAATCGGAGCAGATAGGAGAGCTCGGCCAGGGAACCGAGCGCGATGTCCAGGAAGCGGCGGAATTCGCGGGAGCCACGCTTGGCGGCACCTTCGGCAATGTTGGTGGGGACGGAGAGCGCGGCCCGGCGCACCTGAATCGTCAGGCCAAAGCGTTCCACTTGGGGCCATGTATCCGTCACCCGATAGAGTTCCAGCGTCAAGTCGTGTGCGGCACGCCAGGCATCAAAACGCTCATAGGCGATCATCCCGTCATTCTCACCGCTCCTTGCGACACGGCAGTACCAGTCCCACCCTGCCGGTACCGCCCGACCGCCCGACCCTTGCCCCGACCCCTAGCCCCCAGCTATTCTTCTCAGCTACAACAGATTACGACGCGCGGAACTCAGATCAGGAAACGGCAGCATGAGCTTCGACAAGCAGGGCACCATGGCCAAGCACCAGGCCCATGAGACGGACACCGGGTCTACCAAGGTGCAGGTCGCCCTCCTCACCGAGCGGATCAATTCCCTCACCGATCACTTTCGGACCCACCCCAAGGACCATCACGGTCGCCGGGGACTCCTGAAGATGGTCGGCACCCGCCGCAGGCTGCTGACGTACCTCAAGCGGAGCGATCTCCAGACGTACCGAGCGCTGATCGAGCAGCTTGGTCTCCGCCACTAGGCACCGCGCATCCGAGGGGGCGTCTCGATCCAGCGTATCGGGACGCCCTCTCTGCATTGCAGCGTCCTTGCAGCAAAGAAACCTGAGAACACAGAGAGAGAGAAGGCAGTGACAGCACAACGGATCGAGACCCAGTTCGCCGGACGTTCCCTCACGTTGGAAACCGGTCGACTGGCGAAGCAGGCCGCGGGCTCCGCGTTGGTACGGTTTGGCGACACGATGGTGCTGGCCGCGGTAACCGTCTCCCCCAACATCTCCACCCTCCCGTTCTTCCCCCTCACCGTCGAGTATCGCGAGAAGACCTACGCCGCGGGCAAGATTCCCGGCGGGTTCCTCAAGCGTGAGGGCCGTCCCTCCGACAAGGAAATCCTCGCCAGCCGCCTGATCGACCGCTCGATCCGGCCCCTCTTCCCCGAGGGTTTCAAGAACGAGGTGCAGGTCTTCGTGACGGTCCTCTCCGCCGACCAGGAGAACGACGCCGACATCCTCGGCGTGGTGGCGGCCTCGACCGCGCTCAGCCTCTCTCCGGTCCCGTGGAACGGGCCCCTGGGGGCCGTGCGCGTGGGCCGGGTCGAAGGGAACTGGATCCTCAACCCCACCTTCCAGCAGCTCGAGTTTTCCACCATCGACTTGGTCGTAAGCGGCTCCACCGACTCGATCGTCATGGTCGAGGGCGGATCGCTCGAGGTCTCCGAGGCGGAGATCCTGGAGGCGCTCAAGGTGGCGCAGAAGGGCATCCGGGACACGATCGGGCTCGAGCGCCAGCTGATGGACAAGGCGGGGAGCAAGCCCAAGAAGATGGAGTGGACGAAGGCGGAGGTCGATTCCGAGCTCCAGGACCGAGCCCAGAACGCCGCCGAGGAGGCGATGGCGCAGGCCATCAACGCCGCCGACAAGGCGACGCGCTCGGCGGGCGTGAAGGGCGTGAAGGATCAGGCGCTCGGCACCCTGCTCGCGGAATACCCGGAGCGCGGGCGCGAGATCTCGAACCACCTCGAGGACATCGAGTACCGGGTCATGCGGAAGCAGGTGCTGGAGCGCAGTGAGCGGGTGGACGGCCGCGACCTCGACACCATCCGGCCGATCAGCGTCGAGACCGGCGTCCTGCCGCGGACCCACGGGTCGGCCCTGTTCACCCGGGGGCAGACCCAGGCCCTCGTCTCGGTCACCCTCGGCACCACCGACGACGAGCAGCGGATCGACAGCATCGACGTGGCCGGCGAGACGACCAAGTCGTTCATGCTGCACTACAACTTCCCGCCCTACTCCAC
>DATLHD010000163.1:0-4847 GCA_035540075.1 Gemmatimonadales bacterium | reverse complement strand
GGCAGGCACCGGTGATCGCGGCGACGACAGGCTTGGGGCTGGTCTCGATGAGCTCGATCAGCTGACGGAGGGTCGGAGCCGCGGTGCTCGCGGGTGTGCCGAACTCGCGGATGTCGGCGCCGGCGGAGAAGAGACCGTCCGCGCCGGCGAGGACGATCCCGCGGACGGAGCCGTCGGACTGGGCGCGGGCGAGAGCGTCCGCGATGCCCATGCGCCGGGCGTGGGAGAGGCCGGTGACGGGGGGATTACTGAACGTAACGACGGCTACGTTGTGATCGAGGCGGTAAGCGATCTCAGGCATACCTGTCATCCCGAGCGAAGCGAGGGATCTTGCCTGGTGACATCGCGGAGCAGCGCGGGCAAGATCCCTCGCTTCGCTCGGGATGACGGGTCACTTCGTCGCCCTGAGCTTGCCCCGGTCTACCTTCCCCAGGTGCGTAGTCGGCAGCGAGTCCACGAAGATCACCTCGCGCGGGCACTTGTACTGCTCCAGCCGCTCGCACACGAACGCCTTGAGCTCCTCCGCCAGCCCATCGCGTCGCTCGCGCGGGATGACCCATGCGTGCGGCTTCACCAGTCCGTTGGCGTCCGCCACGCCGACCACCACCACCTGCGACACCGCGGGATGCTGCAGCAGGCAACCTTCTACCTCGGTCGCGCTGAGCCACTTGCCCGACACTTTCAGCAGCTCGTCGGCGCGGCCGCCGTAGGTGTAGTAGCCGTCGGCGTCCCGCTTCACCAGGTCGCCGGTCACCACCCACTCGCCGCGGAAGCAGGTCTGGCTCTTGTCGAGCTGCTGCCAGTAGCCCAGCGCCCGCGAGCCGCCGCGCACCCAGAGATGGCCCATCGTGCCGTCCGGCAATTCCCTGCCCTCCTCGTCCATCACCTTGATCTCGAACCCGGGCACCACCTCGCCGAGCGTCCCGTGACGGACGCGGCCCACGCGGTTGGAGAGGAAGATGTGCCACTGCTCCGCGGTGCCGAGTCCGTCGAGGAGAGGAACGCCGAACGTCCGATCCCACCTCGCATGCAGCTCCTCCGGCAGGCCCTCGCCGGCGGACGTAGCCAACCGGAGGCAGGAGAGGTCCTGACGGCCGGCCTCCGGGTGGCTCACCATCTGGTTGACCATGGTGGGCACGGTGATGAGGACGGTCGGTCGGTACCGCGCGATGCGGCTGAAGATGGCGTCGGCGGTACAGCGCTCGTCGAACAGCACGCCGCTCGCGCCCGCCGCGAAGGGGAACAAGAGGTTGGATCCCATCGCGTAGCCGAAATAGAGCTTCGGCACCGAGAGCGTCACGTCGTCTTCGCCGTAGCAGAGGACGTGACGGGCGTAGCACTGCGCGGTATTGACGTAGGACCGGTGCGGCTGCACCGCGGCCTTGGGCCGCCCCGTCGTGCCGCCGGAGAAGAGCCAGATGGCGGGATCGTCGCGGTGGGTGGGAAAGTTCTGCCAGCTCTCCGGCGCGGCTGCGAGTCGGGACGCCCAGGCGCTCGTCCCCACGACCAGCAGCGTCGGCGCGTGGGGCACCCGGGTGGCCGCGGCGCGAAACGCATCCGCGCGCTCCGCCGCGACAAGGGCGACGACGGCGCGACTGTACTCGAAGAAGTATTCGATCGCGTCGGGCTTGAGCTCCGGGTTGACCATCACTACCACGGCGCCGATCTTCAAGATGCCGAACAGCGCAGCAACGAAGTCGGGGCCGTCGGGCAGGGCGATGATCACGCGCTGCTCCGGCGCCACGCCCGCCGAGCCGAGCACGTAGGCATAGCGGTTGGCCAGCGCCTGAACCTCGCCGTAGGTGAAGCGGCCCGCGTCGGTGATCAGCGCGGTCCGGTCTCCCCGCCCTTCACGCACCCGGGCGTCGAGGAACCAGTCGGCGATGTTGAGCTGGGTGGGAAGCTCGTCCGCCATGGTGTGGTGTCCGGTGTCTGTCATCCTGAGGGAAGCGAAGGAGCCATGGTGACACAGCCCAGGATGACACGATAACCGTGCAGCCGCTCGCCGCAATGACCTGGGAAGAAGCGCGGGATGCCGCCGGCCCGGGCTCCGTCGCCATCCTGCCGGTCGGAGCGATCGAGGCGCACGGCCCCCACCTGCCGCTGGAGACCGACGTCATCATTGCCCAGGCGATGGCGCGCACCGGCGCCGCGCGACTGGCCGCCCGTGGGCTGCGAGTCCTCGTGCTCCCTCCCCTGACCTACACTTCGGCGGGCTTCGCGCGAGGCTTCGCCGGAACGCTCTCGCTCCGTCCCGAGACCGTCGTGGCGACGGTGGTGGACATCGCCGACAGTCTGAGGCGGCACGGGTACACGGTGCTCGCGATCGCCAACGCGCATCTCGACCCCGACCACCTCGCGTCGATCGAGGCCGCCGTGAGCCAGATCCGCCGCGGCCTGCGCCTCCGCGTGGCGTTCCCCAACCTCGTCATCAAGCCGTGGGCGCTCCGGCTCAGCGACGAGTTCAAGAGCGGCGCCTGCCACGCCGGACAGTTCGAGACTTCGATCGTGCTGGCCGAGCGGCCCGACCTGGTGCGCGAAGCCACGATGGCTGCGCTGCCGCCGAATCCGGCGTCGCTCTCCCGCGCGATCCGCGAGGGCAAGATGGAATTCGAGGAGGCCGGTGGCCCCCGGGCCTACTTCGGCTACCCCGCGCAGGCGACGGCGGAGGAAGGCCGCGCGACGATCGAGGCCCTCGGCGCGATCCTCGACGAGGCCGTCCAGGCGGAGCTGGCGTGAGCGCCGCGGCCCGCCGGGTGGCGGTGGTCACCGGAGCCGGTCGCGGGATCGGCGCCGCCACCGCGCGCGCGCTGGCCGACGCCGGACTCGACGTGGTGCTCGCCGCGCGAACGCGAGAGCAGGTCGAGCGGCAGGCCGCCGAGCTGGGCGCGAAAGGCTGCCGGGCGAAGGCGGTGGTCTGCGATGTCACGAACGAGTCGAGCGTCGAGGCGCTCTCGCGCGAGGCCGCCGAGCTGGGAGCGGTCGGCGTGCTGGTCAACAACGCGGGCGCGGCCGGCTCGATGCCGTTGGCGCGGACCTCGCTCGACGATTGGAATCGCCTTCTGGCAGCCAACGCGACGGGCGCGTTCCTTTGCACCCGGGCCTTCCTGCCCGGCATGCTGGAGCGGGAATGGGGTCGCGTGGTGAACGTCGCTTCGACCGCGGGGCTCGCCGGGGCCAAGTATCTCGCCGCGTATTCCGCGGCGAAGCACGCGCTCGTGGGCCTCACCCGGTCCGTGGCGGCGGAGGTGGCCGGCACCGGAGTCACGGCCAACGCGGTGTGCCCGGGGTTCGTGGATACCGACATGACCGTGGAGACGGTGAACCGGATCGTCGCGAAGACCGGGCGCACCCGGGAGGAAGCGCTGGCGGCCGCGCTCGCCTCGGCGGGCCAGCGCCGGCTCATCTCCGTCGATGAGGTCGCCGCGGCTGTGGTCGCACTCGCGACGGGAGCCGAGCAGAATCCACCCAATGGCCAGGCGCTGGTGCTGGACGGAGGCGAGTCGATGGCCGAACGGTTCACGATCGTCAACCCGGAGGAGCTCGGCGCGCCGCGCGGCTGGAGCAACGGGATGCTCGCCCAAGCCGGTGGCCGGACCCTCTTCATCGCGGGTCAGACCGCGCGCGACGTGTCCGGGCAGGTGCCGGTGGCGGACTTCGTCGCACAGTTCGACCGGGCGCTCGGCAACGTGCTCGCGGTGCTCGGCGCGGCGGGAGGGGCGCCGCAGGACATCGGGCGGCTCACGATCTACGTGACGGACGTGGCGCAGTACCGAGGCAGCTTGAAGCCGCTGGGCGAGGTGTACCGGAAGCGGATGGGCAGGCACTATCCGGCGATGGCGCTGGTGGAGGTGCGATCGCTGGTGGACCCGAATGCCCTGGTCGAGATCGAGGCGACGGCGGTGCTGTCCTCATGACCCTGAAGCCACGATCCTTCCTCTACTCCGTAGACCCGGCGACCTCCGTCGCCACCATCACCCTCGACCGCCCCGAGCGGCTCAACGCCCTCACCTTCGAGGTCTACACCGAACTCCGCGACAGCTTCCGCGCCCTCGATACCGAGCCAGGGGTCCGCGCCATCATCATCACGGGCGCCGGGCGCGCCTTCTGCACCGGCGGCGACGTCGAGGACATCATCGGCGCGTTGTTCTCGCGCGATGCGGCCGGGCTGCTCGAGTTCACCCGACTCACCGGCGACCTCATCCTGTCCATCCGCCAGTGCCGCCGGCCGGTGGTGGCCGCGCTCAACGGCACTGTGGCCGGCGCCGGGGCCGTGATCGCGGCGGCGAGCGACATCCGGATCGCGGTGGAGAGCGCGAAGATCGCCTTCCTCTTCTCCCGTGTCGGCCTCACCGGCGCGGACATGGGGGCGGCATGGCTCCTGCCCCGTATCGTCGGGATGGCCCACGCCAGCGAGATCCTCATGCTGGGCGACTTCATCAGCGCGGAGCGCGCGGCGCAGATCGGCCTCTACAACCGCGTCGTCTCGGGCGACCGGCTGCTGGCGGAGGCGACCGAGGTCGCCGCCCGGCTGGCGCGAGGCCCGTCGGCCTCGCTCGGCATCACCAAGCAGGCGCTCAACGAGGAGGCCTCCATGGACCTGGTCGCGGCGATCGAATGGGAGGCGCAGGTCCAGGCCCGCTGCATGCAGCACCCCGATTTCCGTGAGGCCTACGAGGCCTTCCGCGCCAAGCGCGAGCCGAGGTTCGAGTAACCCATGCCCGACACGCGAGCGATCCGCGCGTTCCTCGAGCCGCGTCACACCGACTTCGCCCGACGTGCGGGGGCCTTCGCGGCTGGCGACATCGCCCGGCGCCCCGAGCCATCGGACGATCCCGGCGCGCGGA